>DASSHD010000071.1:0-10868 GCA_035693085.1 Hanamia sp.
ATCAGGATGTATTTACATGACCAGGTAAGATTGCAAACGGAAGGAAATAACGGTTACCAGTATGCGAAAAACAATTTTGACAGGGATGTTCTTGCAACAAAGTATATAGAAGAGATAAAAGATAGGGTAGTGATACAACAATGATTGAATCTAAAAATTATATTAAACATATACATTTTAAATCAACTTGTAAAATAGAAACTTTCTATATTTGTTCTTCTGCTGTAATAAAGAAATCATAATTTTGTTTGCGATGCTTTACCGGAATTTTGTTAAACCCGTTTTAGATTTTATTTTTTCAGTCGTGGCATTTGTTATCCTGTTGCCTTTATTTATTTTCATTGTAGTAGTACTTTGTATAGCCAATGATTGGAGGCCGTTTTATACACAGTTGCGCCCCGGTAAAAATCAAAAGTTATTCCGGCTTATCAAGTTTAAAACGATGAATGATAGAAAAGATAGCCATGGACATCTTTTGCCGGACTCTGAAAGATTAACCGTAACAGGAAAACTAATCAGGAAAACATCATTAGATGAGATTCCGCAATTGCTGAATGTGATAAAGGGCGATATGAGCATTGTGGGGCCGAGGCCTTTATTAGTTGAGTATTTGCCCCTTTACAGTGATTTCCAAAAGCGAAGACATACTGTAAAACCTGGTATTACAGGGTGGGCACAGGTCAATGGCAGAAATGCAATTAGCTGGGAGCAAAAATTTGAATATGATGTTTGGTATGTAGAGCATGAATCCCTTTTTTTGGATATACGAATAATTTTTCTGACCATAAAAAAAGTTCTTAGACCGGAAGGAATTAATTCTTCCACGTCTGCTACTATGGAAAAATTTATTGGAAATAAAATTTAATGAAAAATAATTTTTGTATTTATGGCGCCAGCGGACATTCAAAAGTAATTATTGAAATATTGGAGCGGTCAGATTGTTTTATTAAAGGTTTGTATGATGATGATCCGGCAAAAAAATTACTTTTTGAGTATTCCGTAAGTAATGAAAAATCTTTTTTGCAATTATCCGGTTTAACCTGGATAATTGGCATTGGTAATAACGAAACCAGAAAAAAAGTAGCAGAAAATAATTTATTGAATTTCGGGTCTGTTATAGATAAGGGAGCTATCATTTCCAAAAGGATTAATTTGGGTAAAGGAACCGTTATTATGCCCGGAGTTACTGTTAATTCATCTGCTATTATAGGAGACCATGTAATAGTTAATACCAATGCCTCTGTAGATCACGATTGTATTTTGGAAGATTATGTGCATGTTTCACCGAATGTTACTTTATGTGGAGGGATAACCATTGGTGAAGGCACTCATATTGGAGCAGGCACTGTAATTATTCCTGGAATTAAAATTGGTAAATGGGCAAAAATCGGCGCGGGATCGGTAATAATAAAAGACGTGCCTGATTATGTAACTATTGCAGGAAACCCTGGAAGAATAATTAAATTGCATAATAAACAATAAAAAAAATGAATCATATAAAATATTTTCCCTTATTCTCTGTTAATAATATTATTTTGCATCTGGTTTTCTAAATAACTTAAACTGCTCTTAAAACTTATTAAAGACTCATGCCTTTTTTAACAAGAAAACAAATAGAGAGAATTGGTTTTGCCGATGTTGGTACTAATGTATTTATTTCCGATAAAGCCTCTTTTTATAATCCTTCCAAAATATCCATGGGAGACAATATTAGAATTGATGATTTTTGCATTCTTTCTGCCGGTAGGGGTGGCATTGAATTAGGAGATATTGTTCATATTGCCTGTCATGCTACTTTGATCGGGGAAGCAAAAATTAAAATAGGCACTTTATGTGGCGTAAGCTCAAAGGTGGCTATTTATTCTACAAACGATGACTACTCAGGACACTCTTTGCAGGGAGGTAAACTTATCCAGGAGAGGCATAGAAACCCAACTATTAAACCGGTGACGATGGAAGATTATACCATTATTGGGGCGCTTAGTGTGGTATTGCCTGGTGTTACCATTGAAGAAGGTACTGTTGTGGGAGCCCTTTCATTTGTAAGAAAAAGTCTTAAACCCTGGGGTGTATATACCGGCAATCCTTTAAGGTATGTAAAGAAAAGAAGTCAGGACATGCTACTTTTAATGCCTGAAATAAGAAAAGAACTGGAAGAGGGAAGAATAAGAGATTACGATTTTGTAGTATGATATTTCTATAAGCTTTTTTAGAATTCGGCTTTTAATTACTCGTTATAAAAATTATCTCTAAACTGCCTTTATCGGACAGACGGGTAACCACAATTTCTCATAATTTTAAAAAAAAAATCCTATCACATCTTTCTTTTAAGTCGAAATTGTTATTAAAGCGCCTATTCCTATATTCTTTAAAGTTGTTTAAACATGAATGCTAAGATATGGCTGTCTTCTCCTCACTTGGGAGAGAATGAACGGAAATTTGTAACTGAAGCTTTTGATACGAACTGGGTAGCTCCATTAGGGCCAAACGTAAATGGCTTTGAAGAAGATATTTCTTCTTTTTTAAATCAAGGAAGCAAAGTAGCTGCTTTAAGTTCCGGCACGGCAGCACTTCATCTTGCTCTTATTTTGCTAAACGTTCAAGCAGGGGATGAGATAATCTGTCAAAGCATGACTTTCTCTGCATCTGCAAATCCAATCCGCTACCTCGGTGCTACTCCTGTATTTATTGACAGTGAAACAGACACATGGAATATGGATCCTTTATTTCTGGAAGAAGCCATAAAAGAACGTATAAGTAAAGGGGTAAAGCCAAAAGCTATCATACCTGTGCATTTATATGGGATGCCCGCTAAGATGGATGGCATCATTTCTGTCGCTGACAGATATGAGATCCCTATAATAGAAGATGCAGCCGAAGCACTGGGATCTTCTATCAATGATAAAAAATGTGGCACTTTTGGCGCTATGGGAATACTTTCATTTAATGGCAATAAAATTATTACTACTTCAGGAGGTGGTGCGTTGGTTTCAAGGAATGAAGATTATATAAAAGAAGCTACTTTTTTTGCTACCCAGGCAAGGGACCCGGCACCCCATTATCAGCATTCACGTATCGGATATAATTATCGGCTAAGTAATATTTGCGCTGGAATCGGAAGGGGACAAATGGAAGTATTGCCTGAAAGGATTAAGCAAAGAAGATTCAATTATTCTTTTTATGAGAAAGAGTTGAAGGGGCTACCTGGTATTTCTTTTTTAAGTGAACCCACCGGTTTTTATAGTAACCGGTGGCTTACAACAATTTTAATTGATCCTGAAAAGAGTGGTGGTATTACCCGTGAGGATATTCGTTTACGGCTTGAGAATAGTAATATAGAATCCAGGCCTCTTTGGAAACCCATGCATCTCCAACCTGTTTTTAAAAACTTTCCATATTATGGAAATGGAATTTCAGATAATTTATTTGTGAATGGTTTGTGCCTGCCTTCCGGCAGTAATTTAACCATTGCAGAATTAAACAGAGTTACAGAATGTATTCTCGAAATTTTTAGGAAGTAATATCAAAAGGATAAATTTACTAAACCTTACCGACAGTATATTTAAGCAGTCAGTAAGGTTTTTTAACCTACTCATAAACTTGCGTTAAACTTATTTAAGAAACTAAGTCTAATAAATTATCTTTGCACGAAATTTTTATTCTAATGGTTTGTATGCTTTTGAAAGTATAAGTGTTTTTTGGTACGTTTATTGATTTTTAAACTCTGAGAACTAAAAGATTGAACAATTAGAATATTTATTTTTCGTTTTATTACCCTTATCCGTCTGAAAGACTGAATTGCCTTTGAAGGTCAGACCCCAATTAGTCCTTTATGCTCAAACGATTCTTTAAAAACAAATATGCGCCAAGGTGGATAATATTTTGCTGCGATCTGGCTCTCATAACCATCTCATTTTTATTTTCATTTTTATTGGTCAGGCATCTATTAGTAGATCTCCCGGGAGTTATTAAATTTCTCCCGGCAGTTTATATCAATGTGGCGGTATATATATTATGTGTAATGTTTTTCCCGATATATCGTGGAATAATCAGGTATTCAGAAATAAATGATATTGTTCGTATTATTAAATTCGCATCCCTACAGTTTGTTATATGGCTGGTTATTTATTCCATTGATACAAAATCTATTGTTACGGGTTACTTGCCTGTTCCACTCTTGATTATTAATTTATTTAGTGTGATTTTTATTCTTGTTATGTTCAGGCTTTTGGTAAAAGAAGTTTATTCCAAAGCCTCACAATCTAAAACCAGGGAGTACAAAAAAACTATAATTTATGGAGCCGGAGAAATGGGCCAGGTAGCAAAGCAGGTGCTGGAGCAGGATTTAAAGAACAATATGATTGTAGTTGGGTTTATCGAAGACAGCATTTCAAAAATAGGTAAGAATCTGGCTGGCCTGCCAATATATGATGCGTCAAGCCCGCAATTGACAAGGCTTTTCAGGCAAAAGCAAATAACTCAATTGTATATTGCAATAGATAAATTATCGGTTGATAAAAAAATTGCTATATCTGATATTTGCGCACCATTAAACATCAAAATAAGTGTAATTCCTCATGCCAGTCAATGGCGGGGCGGCCTTTTTGAAAAGAACCAGGTAAAAGATATGAATATTGAGGATCTGCTGGAGAGAGATGAAATCAGTTTACCTTTCGATGTGCTTCAAAATACTTATCAAAATGCTACTATTTTAGTAACCGGCGCAGCAGGCTCTATAGGAAGTGAGATTTGCCGTCAATTATCAAGATTCAAATTCAAAAAACTAATTTTATTAGATCAATCCGAATCTGGTTTATTTGACCTTGAGTATGAATTAAAAAGGAATAACCATCAACATCTGCTAAAAGTTGAGATTGCTTCTATCAGGGATAGGGCCAAACTTAAAAAAATATTTTCATTTCACAGGCCCGATTTTGTTTTTCACGCTGCTGCATATAAACATGTTCCTTTAATGGAAACCTTTACAAGTGAAGCTGTGCTTACTAATGTTTTTGGAACAAAATTAGTTGCTGATCTGGCTCTTGCATATAAGGTGAAAAAATTTGTGATGGTTTCTACTGATAAAGCTGTTAATCCCACTAACGTGATGGGGGCTACCAAAAGGATATCTGAGATTTATATTCAATTGTTGAGCGACAGGATAGATTCGGAAACTGAGTTTATTACAACACGATTTGGAAATGTTCTTGGTTCTGCTGGTAGCGTTGTATCCACCTTTAAAAAACAAATAAGCTCAGGAGGCCCGATCACAATTACTCACCCCGAAATTACAAGATATTTTATGACAATACCTGAAGCATCCAAGCTTGTTTTGGAAGCTGGTAAAATTGGAGAATCAGGTGATATTCTATTGTTCGATATGGGCAATCCTGTAAAAATAATGGATCTTGCTATAAAGATGATTCAGCTCGCGGGGCTAAAACCTACCGATATTCCTATTGTTCAAACGGGTTTACGGCCAGGTGAAAAAATGTACGAGGAGTTATTTAAAGATACCGAAGAATTTGCTGAAACTTACCATCCAAGAATTCTGAGAGCCAGGAAATCTCCTAATTTGAATCCCGGATTTAATTCACTAATTTATGAATTAGAGCAAGCCTCTACCTCTCACAATAATGAAATAATCCCTTTTATTTTGCGTAAACTGGTTCCTGAATTTAATAATTCCACAATATCAGATTTGAATGGGTCAATTAATTCCTCAGTACCTAAGGAAAGGAATGAAATCTATGAGAACCTCCCAAACTGATTTTTAATTTACTTATTAGATAAAACCATAAACCATCTTACAAGTGAAAATAAGAGTACTTGTTTTTAAATCGAAGTTCTTCGTTTGGCATCTATCTTATAATTTAATTGGGGTAATCAGAAATTTTATTTTCAAATTAACGTTGTACTATGAGATTATGCGCTGTATCATTAAATTTAATCCTTATAAAATCAAATTATGAAAAGTGAAATATATTATAAAGTAGAAGTGAGATTTCTGGTTTCTTGATAATGGTATTATTTTTGGCTAAAATCTATGGAAAATCTAAAAGTAAAAATGAGAATTATATTTTTATCATTTGGTCTCTTTCTCTTTACCCCCGGAGTTAATGCACAAAAATTTCATTTAGATTTTTTTGGTGGGATTGCTAATTACCAGGGCGATTTGCAGGATAATGTGTTTCCTTTTAGCCAGGCACATTTGTCGGGTGGAGCGGGGCTATCTTATGAACTTACAGATCATTTTTCTTTAAGGACAGGGTTTATACTTGGCAGAGTCTCTGCCGATGATAAAAATGGTAAAAACAGGACGAGGAATTTGAATTTTACTTCAAATATTACTGAAGGGAATTTGGAATTGCAATATTTTATTACTCCTCTGCTTCAGCATTCACTTTCTCCCTATGTGTTTGCAGGGATTGCAGTCTATCATTTTGATCCATACACCAAAGATACTGCAGGCCATAAATATTATTTAAGGCCTTTGAGTACTGAAGGTGAAGGCTTTTTGCCGGGAGTTAAAAATTATAATCTAACACAAATGGCAATCCCATTTGGTGCAGGGGTAAAATTAAACTTGAGTGAAAACATTAATGTAGGTTTAGAAGTTGGATTTAGGACATTATTTACAGATTATCTGGATGATGTAAGTACTAAGTATGTTGATGAATCCCTGTTACTATCTAACCGTGGGGCAAAAGCTGTCGAACTTGCTTATAGGGGAAATGAACTTAAAAATGGAGCGCCTTATCCTCCTGCAGGTACAAAAAGAGGAAGCCCTAAAAACAAAGACATGTATTATTTTACAGGACTTACCTTATCTTTTAGGTTAGGCTCTGGAAATTCTTTGGGGCGAAATTCAGAATGGTCCTGTCCGAAAAATGTATTGTAGTTTTAAGAAATGGCTTAATTAAAATGAAAGATATTTAGAATAATGAAAAATTAGTTGTATTTTATCCGATAGATTAAGGGAAAGAATATTTATTAATGTGATCTTAATTTAAAAACACCACCAATAACAACACCACCTATGAAAAAGTCACCTTTATCAGCATTGCTGATACTATTCACAATTGGCGCTAATGCGCAAAATTTTCATCTCAATCTTTTTGCAGGGGTTTCTAATTACCAGGGAGACCTTCAGGACAAGGCAATAACTTTTAACCAGTCACATCCTGCGGGAGGAGTTGGAATTTCCTATGACATTGCCAAACACTTTTCTATAAGAACCGGAATAACATTAGGAAAAATTTCTGCAAATGATGAATATGGCAGAAACAGAAACAGGAATCTTAGTTTTTATTCGGGCTTGATGGAAGTTAATCTCGGACTTGAATATTATATTACCGCCCCGATAGAAAAACATTCGTTGACTCCTTATCTTTTCGCAGGGGTAGCAGTATATCATTATGACCCTTATACTTTTGACAGCACCGGACAGAAATATTTTTTACAACCTTTAAGCACGGAGGGAGAAGGGTTTATAGCGGGAAGAAAAAATTACAGCCTTTCGCAATTTGCTATCCCTTTTGGAGCAGGAGTTAAATTGTCGTTAAGCGATAATGTAAATGTTGGTTTTGAGATTGGATATAGAAGATTATTTACCGATTATCTGGATGACGTGAGTACAACCTATGTGGATAAGAATCTCTTACTCACAAACAGGGGGGCGAAAGCTGTAGAACTGGCATATAGAGGAGATGAATTAAAAAACGGATCACTGCAATATCCTGCTGCGGGAAGTAAAAGGGGCGATCCGAACCATAAAGACTCATATTATTTTACAGGGCTTACGCTTTCATTCAGGCTTGGAGGTGGGAGTTTGGGAAAATACACTGAATACAGATGCCCGGGAAGTGTTTTGTAACTGGATAGTGGAATTTTAATGCAAGGAGATCAGAACCTTCATTTAATTTCATTGGCATAAATTCTGACATCCTTTTCATATTATGTATCCAGTATCTTTGTGATATGGCTTACAAAAACCTCCGTGAATTTATTGATGTTCTTGAAAAAGAAAATGAACTTGTTTGCATAAATGAATATGTAAATCCTTGTTTGGAAATTGCTGAAATAACTGACAGGGTAAGTAAGAGTAATGGTGGTGGTAAAGCATTACTTTTTGAAAATACAGGTTATGATTTTCCGGTGCTAATGAATGCTTATGGTAGTGAAAAAAGAATGTGCCTGGCGCTTGGAGTACATCATTTAAATGATGTTGCGAAGGAAATTGAAAATTTATTTCATTTGCTTTCTTCTCCGAAGGAAAATATAATTGATAAATTAAAATTCCTACCAAAACTTGGGCAGTTTGCAAGTTGGATGCCGAAAGTAATCCAAGGGCGGGGAGAATGCCAACAGATAATAATGCAGAATCCCGATATCACTAAATTACCTGTGATAACCTGTTGGCCCAAAGATGGAGGGCCGTTTGTAACCCTTCCGATTATTCATACAAAAGACCCCAATAATCATACAAGGAATGTAGGAATGTACCGGATGCAGATCTTCGGACCGCAACTCACAGGGATGCATTGGCATAAGCACAAAGTTTCGGCAAAACATTTTAATGAATATAAAAAGCTGAATAAACGTATGCCTATTGCCGTTGCCTTGGGTGGCGATCCTGTGTATGCTTATGCTGCCACAGCACCTTTACCCGAAAATGTAGATGAATATATGCTCGCAGGTTTCCTAAGAAAGAAGAAAGTAGAACTCGTAAAATGTATTTCACAGCCAGATGTGGAAGTTCCTGCTGATGCTGATTTTATCATTGAAGGTTATGTAGATCCTAACGATGAATTGTTATGGGAAGGGCCTTTTGGAGATCATACCGGATATTATTCTTTACCTGATTGGTATCCGAAATTTCATATTACTGCTATTACTCATAAAAAAAATGCGATTTATCCTGCTACGATTGTTGGTATTCCGCCGCAGGAAGATGCATGGCTGGGGAAAGCGACAGAAAGAATATTTCTGGCCCCTATAAAAATGACCTTAGTTCCTGAAATCCTTGATATGGAAATGCCTGTGGAAGGCGTATTTCATAATCTAGTTATCGCTAAAATTCAAAAAGACTATGCCGGGCAGGCTCAAAAGGTAATGAATGCTATGTGGGGGGCCGGACAAATGATGTTTAATAAGATTTTGGTTGTGGCCTCTTCTAATCCCTCAAATGGAGACGGACAAGAAACTCTTGGGATTACAGATTATGAAAATTTGGCAAGAGTCGTATTAGGTAATTTGAATCCTTCTACTGATATTTATTTTTCGCAAGGGCCAATGGATGTGCTTGATCACAGTTGTAGCAAAATGGGTTTTGGCGGTAAAATGTGCATTGATGGGACATTCAAATATGATGAGGAGAAGGATGATAATTTTTCGTCTATTCTTCCCCGTTTTACAATAGAATCTTCCGATGAATTGCAATTTTTTTTCCCGGAAATAAAAACAATTAATTTTTCTCTGATTAAAAAAGGAATTTTCTGCCTGATCATTTCTATTAAAAAAAATAAGAAAAATCATGTGAAAGAACTGCATGAAGCGATTTGCAAAATGAGATCTATGGAAGGAATTAAAATGGTCTTATTTGTTGAACATACAGTTAATCCAAATGATCTGCCTGTTGCACTCTGGCGGTTTTGTAATAACCTTGATCCTAAGCGTGATCATTTTATAGTAAAGCAACCTGCCTACCGGACAGGTAGGCAAATATCGGATATTCCTAATCAATATTCCGCCTGTATTGGTTTTGATGGCACATTGAAGACAAAAGAGTTTGATGACTTTTATCGCGACTGGCCTAATATCATTATTGCCGATGATAAAACTATCGCTGATGTTGATGAAAAATGGAATAGTCTTGGATTGGGGAAATTTATTCCATCGCCCTCATTAAAGTTTAAAGGACAGATGTATGGAAAAGAGGCTGTTGCCTCTCCAATATGATCCAAAGATGAGTGAAGCTGTTTAGAAATAAGAAATTCTTTTAAATATCTGTTGCTTCTCCATAAGCAACTGCTGTAGCTTCTTTAATTGCTTCACTTATTGTTGGGTGTGGATGGATGGCATTCAGAATTTCATGTCCTGTAGTCTCTAATTTGCGCGCGGTTACTACTTCAGCAATTATTTCTGTAACATTATATCCTATGGCATGGCAACCTAACAGTTCACCATATTTTGCATCATAAATTATTTTTACAAAACCTTCTGTAGCTCCTGCAGCTGTTGCTTTTCCACTTGCCATAAACGGGAACTTCCCGATTTTTAATTCATAACCCGCATCCTTAGCCGCCTTTTCTGTATAGCCCACTGAGGCGATTTCCGGACTGCAATAAGTACATCCCGGCACATTATTATAATCTATCGGTTCAGGATTTTTGCCGGCAATATGTTCAGCAGCATTAATACCTTCTTTAGAAGCCTTATGAGCCAACGCCTGGTGAGGAGTACAATCGCCAATGGCGTAAATTCCAGGGATATTTGTTTGCAGATTTGCATCAACGACTATTCTTCCTTTATCTGTCTTTATTTTTAATTCTTCCAAACCGATATTTTCTATATTTGCTGTAATTCCAACGGCGCTCAATAGTATATCAGCTTCAAGGGTTACTTCTCCATTTTGTGTTTTTACTTTCGCTTTTACACCTTCACCACTGGTATCTACGCTGGTTACTTCACTGCTGGTCATAATAGTGATGCCTTGTTTTTTGAAACTCTTTTCAAGTTCTTTTGAAACTTCTTCATCTTCCACAGGCACTACTCTTGGTAAAAATTCTACAATGGTAACTTTAGTTCCGATGCTGTTGTAAAAATAAGCGAACTCGGTCCCGATTGCTCCCGAACCTACAACAATA
>DASSHD010000072.1:0-10204 GCA_035693085.1 Hanamia sp.
ATTTTTTACTGAAAACTTAACAAGAGTATTTTCTTGCATAATAGTTTTGGCTTACAGTTAAATCTTGAAGTAATCTAAGCTTTAAGAATATCCAGGAATTAAACTCCTCATTTTTTCTTCCCCGCTTTCTTTGGTGCGGCCCTCTTTGTAGTACTTTTTTTCGCCGCTACTTTTTTATCGAACGCTTTTGGATCCTGTTGTAAAATTATTTTTTTTACATCTTCTAAATCTATCACGCTTAATTCTTCAGGAGTATATTTTCCACCTTCAGGTTTTACTTTTAGATTCAGCATCTTTTTACCAAATCTTATGAATGGCCCCCAGCGGCCATTTTCAATCGAGATCTTTTCTTCGGGCCATTTTTTTATAAACCGATTGGCTTCTTTTTCAATCTTTTTTTCAATCAGTTCATTGCAATCTTTCTGGGTAAGGTTATCAAAATTATAAGCCCGTGGAACATTGATAAACATATCATTCCATTTTATGAATGGCCCAAAACGGCCTTTCCCTTTTGTAATTGGTTTTTCATCGTAATGGCCTATTGGCGCATCTTCCACTTGCTTTGCCTTAATAATTTCTATTGCTCTTGATAAGCCAACTTCCAAAGGTTCTTCTCCTTTTGGTATAGAAATAAATTGCTCGCCCCATTTTACATAAGGGCCGAATCTTCCCACATTTACAGAAACTTCCTTATTCTCATATTCGCCTAAATTAAGAGGTAATTTAAATAGATCCATCGCTTCTTCCAGTGAGATGGTTTCAATACTTTGCGTTGCTTTCAATTTTGCAAAACGCGGTTTCTCCTCGTCTTCTGCATTGCCTATTTGTACCATTGGGCCGTATCTTCCCATACGCGCAATTATTGGTTTTCCACTTTCCGCATCTGTACCTAATTCACGCTCCCCCTTGGCACGTTCTGCATTCTCAAGGGTATGTTCAACGGAATTATGAAATGGTTTATAAAACTGGCCAACCATGCTATTCCACTGAAGTTTGCCCTCTGCAATCTTATCAAACTCTTCTTCAATGTTGGCGGTGAAAGAATAATCCATTACATTATTAAAATGCTGATTTAAAAAATCTGTAACCACCAATCCCAGGTCAGTAGGAAAAAGTTTTCCTTTTTCTGCACCTGTATTTTCGGATGTTTTTATTTTATTTATTGTATTATCTTTAGCAAGTTTTACAATTCTGATATCCCGTTTTATTCCTTCTTTATCCCTTTTCTCTACATAACTTCTTTTGATGATAGTGCTGATAGTAGGAGCATACGTACTTGGCCGTCCGATTCCCAATTCTTCTAATTTTTTTACAAGGGAGGCTTCTGAATATCTTGGTGCATGGCGGGTGAACTTTTCTGTTGCGGTCATTTCTTCGAAATCTAATGGCTGATTTACTGTGAGCGCAGGAAGCCGGCTTTCAGTGCCAAAAGAAGGATTATCGGAATCATCATCGTCATTTCCTTCATTGTACACTTTTAAGAAACCGTCAAATTTTAATACTTCGCCTGTAGCGGTCAACTCATCTTCAACTGTACTTATTTTTATTTTGGCAGTAGTTTTTTCAAGTATGGCATCACTCATCTGGCTGGCGATAGTACGTTTCCAGATAAGTTCATAAAGTCTCCCTGTTTCTGAGTCATGTATCCTGCTTTCACTCATATCTGTTGGCCTGATTGCTTCATGTGCTTCCTGTGCGCTTTCGTTTTTATTTTTATAATTACGGAGTTGTAAATATTTGTCGCCATAGCTTTTTCTTATCTCGTTTTCTATCTGGCCTTTCGCGGTAGCGCTCAAATTAACACTGTCAGTACGCATATAAGTAATCTTGCCGCTTTCATAAAGTTTCTGGGCAAGTAGCATAGTTCTACTAACACCGTAGCCCAATTTGCGGCTGGCTTCCTGTTGCAATGTAGAGGTAGTGAAAGGTGCAGCAGACGTACGTTTTCCGGGTTTTACAACAATATCTTTTACTGAATAAATTGCATTTTTACATCTTTCTAAAAACTTTTCGGCTTCTTCAATTGTCCTGGCGCCGCCATCTTCTGCTTTAAAAGAAATATTTTTTCCGGAAGGATCTTTCGCAGCTAATACAGCTTCTATTTTAAAACTGCTTGTGGTTTGAAATTGGTTGATCTCTCTTTCCCTTTCTGCAATTAGCTTTACAGCCACACTTTGAACTCTTCCGGCGCTTAATCCGCCTTTCATTCCTATTTTTCTCCAGAGTACGGGAGAAAGTTCAAACCCGACTAACCTGTCCAAAACTCTTCTTGCCTGTTGCGAATTCACAAGATTCATATCTATCAATCTTGGATTTTGTACGGCTGCATTTATCGCCGGTTTTGTTATTTCATGAAATACGATACGTTTAGTGGTATTCACATCGAGGCCCAGCACTTCTGCCAGGTGCCAGCTAATACTTTCTCCTTCACGATCCTCATCCGATGCAAGCCAGATAGTATCCGCTTTTTTTGCATATTGTTTCAGGTCTTTTACCACCTTTAGTTTATCATCGGGTACTATATAGCGGGGTGTAAAGTTGTTATTAATATCAATGCCCATATCATCCTTTTCAAGATCGCGGATGTGGCCGTAGGAACTCTTTACTTCAAAATCACTACCGAGGATTTTCTCAATGGTTTTTGCCTTCGCCGGAGACTCAACTATCAATAAATTTTTTGCCATAATTATTATTATTTTTCCAATTTTTTACCTGAATTTTTTAATCCTTATTTCAGAAATGGAATCATTTTATACCCTTGCAATATTAGTTTAAAAATTAAAAATCAAATTTTTATTACAAAATTTGTTTTGTAAAATGCATTTTCTATCTTCGCAATGCCCCTCTAAGTACCTATTACATAGTTTTCTAGCTTATTCTTTAAAAAAAGTTAAGAATATTTTTTGGCAGAAAGACATTTGTAATAACCTAATCTGATATTTTTTTATAGATAAAAAATGTAATATTATTTGATGCTTTCTAATAAAGCAAATTAGTCTAAAACTAACCTAATGAGAGTTGTAATACTTGGCTCGGGGAATGCCGCTACTGTTTTATGTGAATTGATAAATAAGGCCGGACATGAGATTGTTCAAATTGTTAGCCGGAATGAGGATAATGCCAAATTTCTTGCAAATTCCTTTTCAGCAAAATTTGCTTCGCTGACTGTCAAAGAATTTTTGGATGCGGATATATATATAGTAGCGTTGCATGATGCCGCACTCGATCATATTGAAAATATCCCGGCGCTTAAAAATAAATTTGTAGTTCACACATCAGGAGCTATTTCTATAGAATCTCTCAAAAGTTGCTCAGATAAGTATGGCGTTTTATATCCTATGCAAACTTTATCAAAATCCACCAATCACATTCCCGAAATTCCTTTTTTAGTAGATGGTAATAACCAGGAAACGCTTCACAGGATTTTAGGTTTTGCAAAAAGTATTTCAGATAAAGTAATTGAAGCTAATGATACGGAAAGATTGAATTATCATATAGCGGCTGTATTTGTGAGTAATTTTACCAATCATTTGTATGCAATGGCAGAAGCTTTTTGCAATAAAGAAAGGTTAGATTTTAATAACCTGTTTCCTTTAATAGATGAGATTAATAATAGAGTAAAAGAAATTTCTCCTTTCATCTCGCAGACAGGCCCTGCAATGCGAGATGATATTTTTACACTCAACAAGCATTTGCAGGCGCTTTCATCTCAGCCTGATATGAAATATATTTATCTGAAACTTTCGGAAAGTATCATAAAATTCCACGGTAAACATTGATAAATCCTGCTGAAAAGGATTACTCAATTCGCAAATGATTCTATGAGCCATAGTGTAGCTTCGTGTAGTAACAGAATGGAGGTGAATAATGTATGATATCACATTTAATTTTTTGCAAAAAGGTCTTGAACCGGTTATCCTGAAAAACATAGAAACTGATCAATCCATTTTGGAAGTCGCATTGGAAAATGATATTGATCTTCATTGCGATTGTGGTGGAGTTTGCGCGTGCAGTACCTGCCATTGCTACATAGAAAAAGGTGCGGAACACTTGCCTGAAAAAACAGATAGAGAAGAAGATTTTATTGCAGATGCACTGGAGCCAAAAGAGAATTCGAGATTGGCCTGCCAATGTATCCTGGAAGAAGGTGAGGGACAAATAGAAGTAACAATTCCGGATCAGACACAGGGTTTTGATGATTGAAGTTCTTTTTTCAATACTTTAACTCACCTTCATTTGAGCATAAACAAGAATCAGTATTATTAATTTCTGCCCGAATTGGTCAGGAGGGGTTTACTGTGAAAATCATGAGAAATTGAAAAGGCGATGAGACTAACATACTGTCGTTAATTTATAATTAAATCAGCTATAACTATATTTGGAAATATTTTTTGAGAAAATTATCCTGGTAAAAAAAATTTTCCTGTAAATTTTAAAAATAAAATGCTCATCCTTTCGCGTTTTAAATTGATAAAAACATTTGTATTTGATATGGATGGCGTGCTTACTGACGGCAGCGTAATTGTTGATAGTGATAATAACTGGCTCAGACGCATGAACATACGGGATGGATATGCTCTGCAACTGGCAGTGAAATTCGGTTTTAGGGTAATGGTAATTTCCGGAAGCAATTCTTCGTATGTGCATAACCGTTTAAACCAGCTTGGAATTACAGATGTGTATATGAATGTAAAAAATAAAGAAGATTTTTTAAAAAATATTGCTACTGAGGATGATATTGATTTAAAAGAACTGCTTTTTATGGGAGATGATATACCTGATTATGAATGTATGAAAATGGCCGGGCTGGCTGCATGTCCCTCAGATGCTGCAGTTGAAATTAAAGAAGTGGCATCTTATATTTCTCCGTTTGCAGGTGGTGATGGATGTGTAAGAGATGTGATAGAAAAGGTTTTGAAACTAAATAATAAGTGGACATTGCAAAATAATATAGCTTCCACGTAATTGGTTCATTTTACAATTTTCTCATGAAGGTTATTGCAGCATTTTTTAGACTTATCCGTTGGCGCAATCTTCTTTTTATTGTGCTAACTCAAATGCTTTTCCGGTATTTCATTCTACCGTTTGTTTATCTGGAGGGCCACCCGGGATATGAAAACATTAAACTTTCACAATCGTTGTTTTTTTTGCTGGTTTTAGCCTCTGTGTGTATTGCAGGAGCAGGTTATATTATCAATGATTATTTTGATATAAATATTGACC
Source organism: Hanamia sp. (assembly GCA_035693085.1). Lineage (GTDB taxonomy): Bacteria > Bacteroidota > Bacteroidia > Chitinophagales > Chitinophagaceae > Ginsengibacter. Next base: position 5,224 of record DASSHD010000072.1, read on the forward strand.
AGGTAAATAAATCCGATAGAGTAATTGTCGGGAAGTTTATTAAACGCAGAGCCGCCATATTGCTTCACGCCATAATTTCTTTTGCCGGTTTGGTGTTAAGTATATATGTTGGATATAAGATCAGGAATGTGTTTATTCCTTTGTTTAATTTTTTGGCAATATTGATCCTTTTGTTTTACTCAAGTACTTTCAAAAAGAAGTTGCTCATCGGGAATATTCTAATTTCATTATTGACCGCGTGGGTTATTTTGGTTCTTACACTGGCTGAATATCGTTTTAGAATATCTCCGCATGATATAGTTTGGCAGCGACTATTAAAACTTTCATTTGTCTATGCGGGATTTGCTTTTATTGTCTCTCTTATACGCGAAGTGATTAAAGATATGGAAGATATGGAAGGCGACATGAAATATGGATGTACCACCATGCCAATCGTGTGGGGAATACCTGTTTCTAAAGTTTTTACCGGCGTGTGGATCGTTGTGCTGGCAGGCATTCTGGCTGCCTTACAAATTTATGTAGTGCAGTTTGGCTGGTGGTTTTCGGTATTGTATTCTACCGTTGCTATTATTATTCCTTTAATTTGGGTATTGAGAAAATTGTACCAGGCTAATACGCCGCAGGATTTTCATAAATTAAGTAATGTGGTAAAATTAATTATGCTTGCGGGAATTTTTTCAATGGTGTTTTTTTAAAATCTTTTATGGAAAGGAAAATGGATAAGATAATATTAGCATCCGGTTCACCGCGCCGGAAACAATTGCTTGAACTTGCGGAAATTCCTTTTGAAGTAATGGTTTCTGAAATTGATGAAAACTATCCTCCTGAATTATCACCTGCCGAAATAGCCATACATATTGCCTCTAATAAAGCATTGACTATACAAAAAAGATTATTGAATGAAAATAACGATAACGGACAAACGATTGTTGGTGCCGATACTTTAGTTATTTTGGGGAACAAGATCATCGGTAAACCTTCAGATCGTAAAAATGCCATTGCAATACTTACTAAACTTTCAGGCAGGATTCATAAAGTAATCACTGGTGTTTGTATTTTATCCGGATCGGGGAAGAAAGTCTTTTCTGAAGAAACGGAAGTTGAATTTCATAAACTTTCCCTTTCACAAATTGAATATTATGTTGATAATTGTAAACCTTATGATAAAGCAGGCGCTTATGCTATACAAGAGTGGATAGGCGTGGTAGGAGTAAAATCCATTGATGGAGATTTTTATAATGTTATGGGACTTCCTGTGAGTAGGGTAATGAAGTTTTTAGTTCATAGTTCGTAGTCCTTAGTATCTTGTGTCTTGTCCTGATATAAGTGGACAGCAGGCAAAACAACCTACCGGCAGGCAGGCAAATAATCCGGATTTCTATTTTTTATTTACACGTAACTATAAGATCAGCCAAAAATAAAATGCCAGGTATTGCTATTTTTATACAACAACACCCGGCAAATGTATCCAACAACAAAAATTATTTTATTTCAACCGGAACTCTCAGATTTTCCCACTCAAGAGCAAATCCTTTTTTATCAATAACAAATTTCATTCTTTCATTAAACATACCTGACTTCCTTGGCTTCACTGTTACGCGCAATATATCGTTTGCCGGGTCCTCTGTAGTACTTCCGTCCATCTTTATCCCCCATTGTCCTGTTTTTGAATTGAAAATGAATACCCATTCCTTTTCTCCGGGGATAGCATACAGGCTGTATTTTCCTGCAGGCAGATTCTTGCCTTCCACTTTTATATCCTTGCTTGTTTCAAATATGGTCGCCTCATTTGCTCCCGCTCTCCATACTTTATCGTACGGAACAAGTCCACCCCATATCTTTCTTCCTTTAACCGCTGGGCTACTGTAATTAATAGTTATAGTTGCACCGCCAACCGTTCCTGTAGCGGTTTCAGGAGGACTGGCTCTTTTTGATTTGTCCGCTTGTGCATAGATAAGCGAAGTCATCAGCATTGCAACCAATGTTAAAATAAGTCCTTTGGAGATCAGCTTCTTTTTCATTGTGATAAAAAATTTAATTGTTAAATAAGAATTTTGAGTGATAAAATTAATCATTTCTCTTATGAGGCTATAAAGAATTATATAGATGGTAAAAATTGCAGTAAACAAACCCTTACTACCGGGCAGGCAGGCTAACGGGCCAGGCAGGCAAATAATTGCGATTTCTGCTTATTAATTATTTTCATTGTTATGGGAATATGCTGGTGCTTGAAAATTGTATTCGCTCCCGGAAGCTGATTTTCAGTTTTGACTTTGTTTACTGTTCCTGGATTTTTAGTGTCTCAAATTCACAGAGATTCCCAAAAGACTTTTTTTCAAACCGTGAGTTTTATGAACGGAAACTCCGAATAAGTTCTCTCAAATGTTTCACATTATTACTTTGCCAGCAGGCAAACAAATATAAAGGATTCCTGTTTTTTACTCATCTTTCTTTCAATGTAGATCAGACATCAAACCCTGTATTCATCAGGTTTCCAGTTTATAATTGCTTTTTTAATTTCGGTAGGCGACATATTTTCTTTTACCGCTCTTTCTGCTAATAAAGAAAATTCGGTATCTGCAGCAAATCGTAATGCGATGATTTGCCTGATAGTTAAACGGCTATCTAACAATTTACCATTCAATACAAAATATCTAAGATTCTCTTCAGCACGTATAGCCCGGTCCTGTGCCTTCAACGCAAAGCTGCGTGTAAACAAGGCCGTTATTATTAAAGCGATTGATAATATTGTTATTGCTGTTGCAGTGATCCTGCCGGAATGATGGTTAAGAGCGCGGTATAAATCCCATACAGAAAGTATAAGGCAGATGAGTAAAATAAGATACAGAACATAATGATACAATGGCACAATGCGTGTATGATTTTTAGAATTTTGGTCTGACATTATTGTTGAATTTTGATTGATTAAAAAAATTGATCTGAATGAAATGCCAAAACTATTGCGCAATAAATTTGTGAAATTTATAATGATTTTCCGCCTAACTTTTTTTCACTGCTTTCTTTTTCGGTATTTCATTTTCTTCACCCTCTTTTTTTGTATCGGTTTTAGTTTCCCACACCAATGCGCTTGCGCCAAGGATAGCGGCGTCAGATTCTTTTAATTCACTGAAAATTAATTTAACTTTATTTTGAAAAATAGGTAGCAGATTTTTCTCCATATTTTCTTTTACCGGGTCGAGTAAAAGATTTCCCGCCTTTATGACGCCTCCAAATAAAACAATCGCTTCCGGAGAAGAGAACATTACAAAATTAGCAAGCGCTTCTCCGAGTATTTTTCCGGTAAACTGAAAAACTTCATTGGCAATTTTATCGCCTTTTATGGCAGCTTCATATACTCTTTTTGATGTGATCTTTTCATGAGGGATTTCTCTTAATAAAGTTTCTTCTCCCACTCTTTCATCAACTATTTCTTTGGCTGTTATTGCGATTCCTGTAGCGGATGTATAAGTTTCTAAACTTCCCCGTGCGCCTGTGCCCCAGTGCAGACGGCCTCCCGGACGAATGATGGTATGTCCCAACTCGCCGGCAAATCCATCGTGCCCATAGATTAAATGCCCGTTTGCAACAATGCCGCTTCCTACGCCGGTGCCCAGGGTTATCATAATAAAATCTTTCATTCCCCGTGCGGCGCCATACATCATTTCGCCGATGGCAGCGGCATTTGCATCGTTAGTTAAGGTGCATTGCTTTTTGAATTTATCGGTTATCAATTTTGCGATTGGTAAAATGCCTTTCCACTCCAGGTTAGGCGCATATTCAATAGTGCCGTTGTAATAATTTCCATTGGGAGCGCCTACTCCGATTCCTTTAATAAATTCAATTCCGCCAACAGCTTTTATTGCAGGCTGCAATTCTTTATATAATTCATCAATAAACTCATTGATACCTTTATAACCGATTGATGTTATTTCGCCCTTATTTGATATATCGCCGCGATGATTTACGATGCCAAATTTGGTACCTGTGCCGCCTACATCAATACCAATTGCAAATTCTTTTTTTGTTTCCACTTCTTTCGTTTCATTTTTAGCCATAGAAAAATTATTTAAGATTATTAATCAGGAATTTTATAAATCATGTTGCAAAGGACCATAAAAGTAGTTTTTCTTTTTTATTAAAAAATGATTTCTGGAAATAATGCATATACTGAAGCTTATAAATCTTCTGTTTTTTCCGGTGAGGCCAGACTAAATACCATTTTACTTTAAACTGATTTTCTATTTTTTCTGAACCATAAAATCAACAACAACTTTATTTACCAACATTTTTTTTCCTTGGTAGGTTATTTTGCCATTGGAGGGCACGCAAATAATTACGGCTGCACTTTTAGCTGAAAGATTTATTTCTGTAGAAGATGAAACATTGCGCACTACAAAGCTGCCGGTTACTGTATTATAGAGGTCAGTTTTTCCCTCATCATTAATTTTTATGGTAATAGTTTTCTTTTCAGAATAAGGGTTGTAATACAAAAAAGTAGGATAGGCCTTGTCGTGAAAAAAATCGGTGGCCAACAGATTTAACTGCAAAATACCTTTCACATTTGTTGGGCGGATGATGCTTCCAAAAATACCAACGTGTCCGCTTCCATATACACTGAATTGGGAAACCAAAGGATTTTTTCCCGGAACCCAAAGTGGGCCGTCACCTTGTGCCACGGGGCCCTGAAGGTTTTCATTTATCTTGTGTGAAGGGTTTTTTATTAAACCTTCATATCCGATCACTCCTTTGGTCACCTCAGAAAGCTGGGGAATGCTTTGATGCGCAGCAGGAATATATTGCGGATAAAAAAAGCGTGCTGCATTGGCGGCATTCAACATCCATTTGCCAATGGCGGTAGCATAAGACTGGTCATAACGAACCATTGGGATCAGCGGCCATGCTGCATCATAGGTATTCATTAAAAATCCGTAACCTCCGTGATCTACGGTGCTTCCCACGATTCCGGATATATCAAAGCCAT
>DASSHD010000073.1:0-22531 GCA_035693085.1 Hanamia sp.
TTAATTTCTTCTCTACACTAATTAGGAAACCTTTAAGATAGTTTAAATCTCTGGTTAGTTTTTTCTTTTGCACACCGGTATCAATCGCAGCATCTGATTTAATATAAATTTTCTCATTGCCCGCAACAGTCATAACAGAAGTCCCTTCAGGACTTTCATTAAATAAAATAAGATCGGCATTTGTTTGCTTTGCCAGAATTTCTTTTATTGAATCATAAGAAGAGGGATCATTCGTTTCGATAAACAAGGAAATGGATTCTTTTGGTTTCAGATTATTTTTATTTCTTGCATCGCGGATAGCGCTGATCAAATTTTTTAGTTTTTCACCAAGAAGTAAGTATTCTTTATCAGCCTGTTTAACCGGCACAAATTGTTTTACAGTAAGATCATCGTTCCTTTCTTTTAGCAAATGATAAATTTCTTCCGTAATAAATGGCATGAAAGGATGAAGTATTTGCAATAATTCATCAAAGAATGAAACTGCTCTTTCATATACATCCTTATCAATAGATTTTCCGTATTCAGGTTTTATCCATTCCAAAAACCAACTGCAGAAATCATCCCAAATCAGAGAGTAAATTGTTTTCAAAGCTTCACTCAATCTGAATTGTTTTATTAAAGTTTCCACTTCATGGCGTACTTCAATAAGGCGATTTTGAAACCATAGAATAGCGAATTGGCTTCTATCTTCAGCTTTCAACTTTGAACTTCCAACTTTGAACTTTGAACTTTCTTCCCACAACTTCAACAACTTCATTGCATTCCATAATTTATTATTGAAATGTTTTCCCTGTTCCAGGCTACTTTCATCAAACAGTAAATCATTTCCCGCCGGGGAGGAAATCATAATTCCAAAACGCACAGCATCAGCTCCATATTCATGTATAAGCGTTAATAGGTCGGGGCTGTTACCCAAACTCTTACTCATTTTTCTTCCCAGCTTATCGCGCACCATTCCTGTGAAATACACATCACTAAAAGGCTTTTCGTTCATGTATTCCATTCCCGCCATAATCATGCGCGCTACCCAAAAGAAAATAATATCCTGCCCCGTTACCAAAACAGAAGTGGGATAATAATAATTAATATCTTTATTGCCTGGTTCTGTTATTCCTTTAAAAACTTCTATTGGCCAAAGCCAGGAAGAAAACCAGGTGTCAAGAACATCTTCGTCTTGTTTTAGTTGAGCATTGGCTACTGAATGTTGATTATTGAATACTTCTTTTGCCTTCTCTTTAGTTTCCGCAACAACAAATCTTCCTTCTTCATCATACCACGCAGGTATCTGCTGTCCCCACCAAAGTTGCCGGCTGATACACCAATCCTTTACATTCTCCAACCAATATTTATAAGTAGCATTAAATTTTTCGCCCGGATGAATATTGATATTTCCGGAAGTAACCGCTTCTAATGCAGGCTGTGCAAGGCCTTTCATCTTCACAAACCATTGTGTAGATATTTTCGGCTCTGCTACTACGTTAGTTCGCTGGCTGTATCCTAATCTTGTTTGGTATTCTTCCTCCTTAGCCAATAATCCCTTTTCTCTTAATTCTTCCACAATTTTTTTTCTTGCAACAAAACGATCTTCGCCAATAAATATTTGCGCAGCTTCGCTTAAAGTTCCGTCTTCATTCAAAGTATCCACTATCGGAAGATTATATTTTAAACCGATATTAAAATCATTGATATCATGAGCAGGAGTAATTTTTAAAATCCCGGTCCCGAAATCTTTGTCAACATACTCGTCAAAAATTACCGGCACTTCTTTATTGATCAAAGGCACAATTACTTTCTTTCCTTTTAAATTCGTATAACGTTCATCGTTAGGATTGGCACAAACTGCCACATCTCCCATAATAGTTTCAGGCCTTTGTGTAGCAATTGTTATAAATTGCCGGTTATCGGTTGACGATTGACGCTCGTCTGCTATCTCATACTTTATATAATACAACTTCCCTGTTACATCTTTATATTCCACTTCTTCATCGCTCAATGCAGTTTTAGCAGCAGGATCCCAATTGATCATTCTTGCGCCACGGTAGATCAATCCTTTATTATAAAGATCTACAAAAACTTTTATTACCGCTTTATAATAATGATCATCCATGGTAAACGAGACCCTGTCCCAATCAACGCTGCAGCCCAATTTTTCTATCTGGTTGTAAATAATATTTCCATATTTTTCTTTCCATTCAAAAGCATATTTCAGAAATTCTTCCCTCGACAAATCTTTTTTATCAATTCCTTTTTCTCTTTTCAACATATCCACCACTTTAGCTTCAGTTGCAATAGAAGCATGATCGCTGCCGGGAACCCAACATGCATTGAACCCGCTCATACGTGCATTTCGTACCAAAATATCCTGTACGGTTTCATTAAGTGTATGGCCCATGTGCAGTACGCCTGTTACGTTTGGAGGAGGTATTACTACCGTAAAGGGAGGGCGATTGTCAGTAGGCAAACCACCCTCTTCGGGCGGCAGGCCGCCCTGATCGGGTGGTAAACTTTTAAAGTATTTTTTTGTTTTCCAGTGTTCATTCCACTTTTCTTCCACCTGTCCGGGGATATAATTCTTACTTAATTCCATATTTTATTAAAAAAAATTTGTAACCTGCAAATGTAATACAAACATGGTTTAGTAACTTGCTAATTAAATTAATATGTCCCTACAAACTACCCTTGTTATACGCTATTGTTGATATTGAAACTACAGGAGGTTTTGCCGCTTCTAATGGAATTACAGAGATAGCTGTATTTATCTCTGATGGAGCAAAGGTGATCCGTGAGTTTCATACGCTTCTCAATCCTTATTATACCATTCCACGATATGTAGAATCATTGACAGGAATTACCAATGCGATGGTAGCGCATGAGCCTGATTTCAAAATTGTCGCCGGTGAACTGTATGAATTATTACACGACAAAGTTTTTGTGGCGCACAATGTAAATTTTGATTATTCATTTATTAAACATCATTTTCAGCAATCTGGTTACGAACTGAATTGCAAAAAATTGTGTACAGTTCGGCTGGGGCGACAAATTTTGCCCGGATTAAAAGGTTATGGATTGGGGAAGATTTGTAACCATCTTGGAATAGAAATAGAAGAAAGACACAGGGCAAAAGGGGACGCAGCAGCAACAGTAAAGTTATTTCATTATTTATTAGAAAAAGATACTAACGGTCATGTACAAACGATGTTGAAGGCCAATAGTAAAGAACAGTTTCTGCCGCCAAATATTCCTGCAGATGAAATAAAAAAATTACCTCAGCATCCGGGAGTGTATTATTTCCATGATAAAAAAGGAAAAATAATTTATATAGGCAAAGCAAAGAACCTAAGTAGAAGAGTAAACAGTCATTTTTCCAACAATAAAACCAATAAACAAAAGCAGGAATTTTTAAAGAAGATTTATCACATTACGTATTGCGAAACGGCAACTGAATTAATGGCTTTTATTTTAGAAAGTACAGAAATAAAAAAACTTTGGCCTGAACAAAATCGAAGCCAGAAAAGGTTTGAACAGGTATATGGATTGTATTCATTTGAAGACAGCAAAGGTTATTTGAGATTGTGTATCGAAAAAAAGAAAAAGAATTTAAAAGCCTTATATACTTTCAATCTGCTTACAGAAGGCTATAACCTTCTTAAAAAATTAGTAAATGAATTTGAGCTTTGCCCTAAGCTATGTTTTCTTCAATCGGGAAATATTAAATGCCAATCGTTACTGGAAAATAAATGTAAAGGAGCCTGCGAACAAAAGGAATCTGCAGAAAAATACAATGCAAAAGTGAAAGAATGTATTTATAATCTCGAAAAGGAATTACCTTCTTTTGCATTGGTTGATGAAGGATTAGAGAAAAGCGAATATAGTTGCATCCTGGTAGAGAAAGGAAAATTTTACGGTATGGGTTATTTGCCCCCGGAAATAAATATTCACCAGATAGATGAACTGAAAAACTTTTTAACCCCATACACAGAAAATGATTATATCCGCGGAATGATCTTTCAATATGCTGAAAGACATCCTTATAAAAAAATAGGATTCACTACTGTTTTAAATTAGTTCATCATTTAATCTAATATCTTTTGGATAAAAATAGAAATCTTAAATAATTGTTTCTTTACTGTTAGAGAATTGAATGTAAATCATTCTTAAATTTATTTTCACTCAATTCATAGAACAGGAATTCTCATTATTTATTTTTTTACTGAAAAAAAATAATCAGATTAATTTTTTCAGCAAATCATTAAATTCCTTTCTTGAAATAAACTCTGCGCCAAGGCTTTCTAAGTGTGATGTATAAACCTGGCAATCTATTAACAAGATTCCGTTTTTTTTCAATACTTCTACCCAATTGATGAATGCAAATTTGCTCGCATTACCTTTTTTAGCAAACATACTTTCTCCAAAAAAAACTTTCCCAATCAGCACTCCGTAAAGACCACCAACGAGTTCGTTATTCTGCCAGGCTTCCGCACTATGCGCAAAACTCTTTTCAAATAAAGTATTATAAGCCTTTTCAATTTCATCACTAATCCATGTACCGGGATCTCCGCTCCTTTTTGCCATCCGGCAATTTTGTATTACCTGTGGGAAAGCCTTATCCACAGTGAATTTGAAAAGATGCCTGTTCATGACGTTTTTCATACTGTGGCTTATAATTATTTTGCCAGGAAAAAGAACAAATCGCGGATCGGGAGAAAACCATTGAATGATTTCGCCTGGATTATACCATGGAAAAATTCCCTTTTTATAAGCATTCAGTAAAGTACCAAAAGAAAGATTGCCCCCAACAGCAAGAAGCCCGTTTTCATCAGCAGCATCTATATCAGGGAAATCATAAATTGCTTCTTTGTCCAAATCAGGGAAATTATCAGATGAGCTAAAAGATAAATTATCTTTCGGAAAGTTCTTCTACCGTAGCGCCAATGCCACGCTCTGTGATTGCATCGCACATGGGCTTTAATACATCATAAGAACCTTCTTTTACGGCATATTTTCCTTTGGTATGGATGATCATTGCGGATTGCTCTGCCTGCTCTTGTGTATGTTCACATACATCTATTAAAGTGGCAATCACCCAATCAAATGTATTCACTTCATCATTCCATACAATCAGTTGACAACTGTTACCATCAATGGTCAGCAATTCCGTCTGGTCTGATTCAATACTAAAAGGTTGTGCAATATTCATAGACTAAATTCTGTTACAAAATTACAATTAAAAAATACAATCTTTTCTTTAAAACCCTAATTTGAAAAAAGGCTCATTTAAAAATTCAGATTAGATTCATTATTAGCATAAAGGAAATATAAATTTAGTAAAAGTGAATCGGACCTGTAAAAAAGAAGTCAATCTTCGGAGTTGATCTTTTTGAAGTCCATAAATCTAAATAGATACAATCAATCTTATTAATTAAATTTTTTTGAGTAATCTTCATCTCCTATATTTGCACTCCTCAAAATAGGGAGCATAGCTCAGTTGGTTTAGAGCATCTGCCTTACAAGCAGAGGGTCCGCGGTTCGAACCCGTGTGCTCCCACATTGAAAGTCAACCACTTACAGAATTTAGTGAGTAAGTGGTTTTTTAATTTCACCAACAATTTCACCAACAAATTTTCGATTTGGAATTATTTTAATTCTTACCGATACCTATGTATGGGCAACCTAATTAATTCTTGCTTGTGCTAAAACCCATATTACATCACCATTAAATTTTCAAAAAAGGAGACACATTTCCAAAAAAGATTTTTTTTCAAACCAGGTTATTAGCAAAGACATTCTTCATCAACATTATTTTAATGCTATCATAATTTATTTAAATTGTGTCTTTTAAAATTATGAGACCGGATTATCCTTCAAAAATCTTTAATGATAAATCAGACATCTATAGTTGTTTGATGCAAGCGCTTGCTGCCAATCATGTCATCCGAGCATAATAAGTATCTAATTCTACTTTGACAAAGTTAAATTCATTTATCAGGTGATTTTATTTTGTAACGCCTGTCGATATCATCCTGTCTTCGCTTGTGTCGCAGTTTTATGATTCCTATTATGTTATCTTGTTGTGCATAGGTTCTAGTTATTATTTCTCTTACATCACTTGCTGACAATAAAGGATATTCGTTTTTATACTCCAGCTTCTCAGTTAATATAAAAAGCATGCTTAGCATGACCAACGCTATGTGAGGATGCCATGCTATCCATCCTCTAACCTGATATAGGCTCATTTACTCAGCCAGGGCAAACGTAATAACACTCCCGCCCGGATGGTTTTTATCTCCGCCTACAGCAACAGAAACAAATTGTTTACCATTCGAATAATAAGTACAGGGTGTTCCTGTTGATACCGCAGGAAGTGTAGTTTCCCACAATAATTTCCCTGTCCCTTTATCGAAAGCCATGAACTTCTTATCACTTGTTCCTCCTAAAAATACTAAACCTCCTTTTGTGACAATTGGACCAGGTGAGCTTTGAGTACCGGTAGGTTCGTCTCCTGGTTTCTGGAGATCAGGAAAATTTCCGGCTGGGATTTTCCATATATAATCACCCGTGTTTAAATCAATGGCATTTAAGGTCCCCCAGGGTGGCTTTACAGCCGGATGTCCTTCCGGATCACGAAATTGTCTATAAGCTTTAATGTTTAAATATCTGACACCTGCATTATCTGTATCGGCATGCTTGCTAAGGGTCTCACTCGCCTGCTCATTGCGTTGAACTTCAAGAAGATTATCTTCCGTTGCAGAGTACTTTTTCTTATCTCCGAAGAGGTACCCAACAATCGCATCTTCATCGCCACCATTCAATACAGTCTTAAAGGCGGGCATCTTCCCATTACCATTTTGAATTTTTTTAATTATAGCTTCCTTACTTAACCTGCTTTTGATTCCAATGAGCGATGGGTAATCAGATTGTTGTATTCCCTCGAGTCTCCTACCATGGCAACCTGCACAATAAGTAGAATACAGATTCTTCCCCTTAACCATTATATTCGATGATTCTTTACCGGGTTCAATTTTTTGTAATAAAGCAATTTCAGGAGATTCATTCGACTTCACATATAAAATGCCGGTTTGCTTATCATAAGCCGCACCACCCCATTCTGCACCGCCTGTAGTAGCAGGAAAGCTGATGGAGCCCCGGATTGAGGGTGGTGTAAATAAACCTTCATACCTAAATGAATTAAATTGCTTTAGTAAAATGTCATGCGAGGAAGGTGAGAAATCAGAAAGATCATCTCTTGTCATGATCTGCCTTGAAAAAGGAAGTGGTTTTAAAGGAAAAGGTTGCGTGGGCCATGCCTCTTCGCCGGGAACATCGGAGGCAGGTACTTTTCTTTCTTCAACAGGAAACAACGATTTACCTGTTACCCTGTCAAGAAGGTATAAAAAACCGACCTTGGAAACCTGGGCTACTGCATCAATTTTTTTACCATCTTTTTCTACTATAACCAGATTTGGAGGAGCAGGAAGATCATAATCCCATAAATCATGATGAACGGTTTGAAAATACCAGATCAGTTTACCGGTGGCAGCATTTAATGCTACAACGCAATTCCCAAACAAATTCTTTCCCTGACGATCAGCACCATACGAATCATAGGAAGGTGACCCTAACGCCAAAAATACCATTCCTCTTTCTTCGTCAAGGCTCATCCCTGCCCAATCATTTGTGCCACCGGCATATTTCCAGGCATCCTTTGGCCACGTATCATATCCTGTTTCTCCCGGTTTAGGAACGGTATGAAATGTCCATATAAGCTTTCCGGTCTTAATATTATAAGCACGTTCATAACCTGGTTGAGCGCCGTACAGTTCAGAAACTTCAGTGCCCAGTATTAATAAATCTTTATAAACAATACCCGGAGATGTTGGAATTACTGATATTTTATCAGGTGCATCTCTCATACCTTCATTTAAACTTACTTTACCATTGTTTCCAAAAGAAAGAATAAGCTTACCTGTAAGTGCATCTACAGCAAACAGATGATCACCGGCGGTAAACAGGATCCTTTTATCTTTTCCGGAATGCCAGTAAGTAACTCCCCGGTTAACACCTCCTCCTTCCTCCCCGTTAAAGGGATCAAAAGACCATACTTTCTTACCGGATGTTGCATTGACCGCATACACCCTGTGACGAGCGGATGTAAAATACATGATGTCGTTAATAATTATCGGATTACACTCACTGCCGCCACGATGAAAAGTATCAACGGCATCATCGGGATAAAAAGTCCAGGCTACACTTAGGCGATTCACATTATTCCTGTTTATTTCGTCAAGTTTTGAATAGCTTGAACTTTCATTATCCGCCTTATAAACGCTCCATCCACTGCTATGTTCCTCCCTACTGCATCCGAAGAAAAAAAGGCTGAACAATAAGCATAGAATTAGTGTAATGTAGATGTTTCTTTTATCGGCCATACTTATTTTCAATGTATCAATTCCTACTTAAAAAATTATTTAATCATTTGTCTTATGTATCTCACCAATTCTGCATTTCCTGCCGAAGGGCTAATATATTCCGGAACTTTTCTTAAATACCAATGAACTTCCCAGGTTGTGGATGCGCCCGGTTCTAAACTTGAATACTCACCCTGATGCTCAATCTCAACATAACTTTTCCCACTTTTTACCGGGCTTGCATATAGTTCGACCTCTCCTTCATTTGGTGCTGTTTTTTCCACAGTTATTTCAGGAGATTCTTGAACAAGTAACCATCTGCCATTCATTTCAGCCAGCCATCCTTCAGCTCCATCTGAATAGATCTGCCTGTCTCCTTTCACCAGCAACCTGGCGGTATCATATAAAAACCAGGCAACACTATCTTTCAAAACCATTAAAGGTAATAGCCCACCTCGCATACTTCCTTTTCCCATAGGGAAAAAAGCAATTCCATTGGTATGTACCCTGGTAACTTCCCAGGGAGCTACTTTTTGTATTTGGGACGAAGAATTAGTAAGAGTATATTTAATAGTAAAACAATCTTTATTCCTATTTCCCGAAAATTCTTTTTGAACAACAATGCCTGTTTTTTCATCTTTTTGGCTGGTCAATCTCAATGAATTACCCTGAAATTTTACTGAATAAGGCTTGTTGTCAATCTCTGCAGATGGAGGCCAGTTCCAATCGCTTTGCGGGCTCAACCAAAAAGTTGAACCGTAATTAAAAGAATTCACGCTACTGTCCGTAAGAAAGTTAATATTCCCGTGTTTCAGACATCTTATCCTGCCACCTGCTGACGGATCAATTTGCAATATGTTATTGCCCAATTTTATTTCAAAATACTGGCCCGATTTCACAATAGACGCTTCTCTTTTTTTTTGTTGCGCGGTGATTTGCTGAGATAGAGAGTAACAGATTATTAGCAAGCATAGTTTTTTGAAATGTTCTTTGACCATAATTTATTTTCTGATTTAATTCCATTCATTGAACACATCAACTGTCAGCACCGGATTTGCTTTAATTTCACTTTTAGAAAAATTGGGAATAGCCCAAATTTAGTTAAAAATGGCTTCTACTCTACAGGAGGAGTACTTGTAATTTATTCCTTTTCCCTTTCCAATATTTCTTTTAAGGGATCGCAACTTACACATTCATTTCTGTCATACTATCCTATAATACTTTTGTAAGTATAGAAACATCTATTTTACATAATTGTATTTCAGTTTTTATAAAAATACTCAGGCACAAAAAACAAAAACTTTGTTATCTTCTATTCCTCTGGAACTCCCTGTTCTTAAAGACCTTGCGATTAACTGGTATTTTACTTTTTTAAAAAAAAAATTACGAAAATCATAAAGGTATATAAAGAAGAACTAAGATACATTATTGTAATTGAATACCGCTATCTTTATCTTCTAATTAGCCAAGATATTAAAATTGAGCATCAAAAATATAATTCATGATGAAATTACTTTTTAAATTATTTATTGTTACTTTTTTTTTAATATCCTGCAAGCAAAAATCACAAAAACTGTTTACGGAGCTTTCCTCTTCGCAAACCCATATTGATTTCAAAAATGATATAAAAGAAGATGATAAGTTTAATATTCTAACGTATGAATATTTATACAACGGAGGCGGAGTAGCAGTTGGAGATATTAATAATGATGGGCTATCGGATATAATATTTACGGGCAATATGACTTCAAACAAATTGTATCTCAATAAAGGGAATTTTAAGTTTGAAGATATAACAGATAAGGCAGGAATAAATGGTCGCCCCGGGTGGAAAACAGGAGTAGTAATGACAGATGTAAATGGTGATGGATTGCCGGATATTTATGTATGTTATTCGGGCCCCGGAACAGATGCCCAAAGATCGAATCAATTATTTATCAATTTGGGAACAGATAAAAATGGAATTCCTCATTTTAAAGATGAAGCAAAAGAATATGGGCTTGATGCCCCGGGAACTTATACTACAACTGTTTCATTTTTTGATATGGATAATGATGGGGATCTCGATATGTTTATGGTAAACCATGCAGATATGTTTTATAATCCATTTTTTAATACAGATAAATTACGTTCTGCCCGCAATCCAAATTTTGGGAACCGGTTATATAGAAATGATAATGGCCATTTCACAGATATAAGTGAGCAAGCCCATATCAATGGAAGCGGTTTAAATTTTGGCTTAGGTGTTGCAATCAGTGATCTTAATAATGATGGTTGGCCGGATATATATACAACCAATGATTATACAGAAAGGGATTTTATGTATCTTAACAATCATGATGGCACTTTCAGAGAGGTTCTCACAACAGCCACCGGCCATATCTCGCGTTCCGCTATGGGCTGCGATATAGCAGATTATAATAACGATAACAAGCCGGATATAATGGTTCTTGATATGAAGCCTGAAGACAACGACCGTCAGAAACTATTAAACTGGGCTGACTCTTATGATAAATATACGATGCGCGTAAATGCAGGGTTTTATAAACAAATGAATCGAAACACCCTGCAGTTAAACAGTGGCATTGATAGCACCGGCGTTCCGTTATTTAGCGAAATAGGTCAATTTGCCGGAGTGTCAAATACTGACTGGAGCTGGGCTCCCTTATTTGCAGATTTTGATAATGATGGGTGGAAAGACCTTTTTATCTCAAACGGTATATTAAGAGATATGACAAACCTGGATTTCGTAAAATACACTTCCGGTTATTCCAGTGACTACATAAAGCCATCAGACAATAAGTCGGAATGGAAGCTTGTCCAGGAAATGCCCTCTTCCAAATTTCATAATTATTTGTTTAGAAACAACCATGATCTGGGGTTTACAGACGTTACAAAAGATTGGGGATTAACAAAAAACTCTTTTAGTAACGGATGTGCTTATGCGGATCTTGATAACGATGGAGATCTAGATTTGATAATAAATAATCTAAATAGTAAAGCAACAATTTACAGAAATAATACAACTGAAACTACACATTCGCATTATTTAAGAATCAGGTTAAAGGGCAATAACAAGAATACATTTGGAATTGGTGCGAAAGTATATGTGCAAACAACACATACACATCAAATGCAGGAAGAATATACCAGCAGGGGGTTCCAATCTTCCGTTGATCCTATTATGCATATTGGCTTAGGTAAAGACAGCATTATACAGTCATTAAAAGTTGAATGGCCGGGTGGTAAGGTTTCTCTTCTTCAAAATATAAAAGCTGATAAATTAATTATTATAGACGAAAACACCGCGATAAGTGATTCTGTGAGTAAAAAAAATGTTGCTGTAAGGTCACTATTTACAGACGTTACACAATCTTCGGGTATCAATTTTGTTCACCAGCAATCACCTTCTGTAGATTTTATGACCTCACCTTTGTTACCTTACCAGATTTCTAAGATTGGGCCTTGTATTGCAAAAGCTGATGTAAATGGCGATGGTTTGGAAGACTTATTCATAGGCGCTTCTGCAGGGCAGGCAAGTGAATTATTTCTTCAGACAAAAGATGGAAAATTCATTTTGTCGAAAAGCCAGCCATGGGCCATTGATAAAGATAATATAACCGTAGCGGACGCATTGTTTTTTGATGCAGACAATGATGGTGATATGGACCTGTATCTTGTAAGTGGAGGCGCTGATTTCAACTTAAATAATAAGAATTACCAGGATCTTTTTTATGAAAATGATGGCCATGGTAATTTTAAGAAAGTAAGTGATGCCTTACCTGCTGAGACCGTAAGTGGGAGTTGTGTTCGTGCAGCAGACATGAACAAAGATGGATTAACCGACTTGTTTGTAGGTGGAAAACTAAGTCCGGGCATGTATCCAAAAGCTCCGGAAAGTTTTATCTTATTAAATAAAAGCACGCCTGGACATATTCGTTTTGAAAAAGATACCACTCAAATTGATTCAACACTAAAACACCCGGGAATGGTTACTGATGCGGTATGGTTCGATATCAATAAAGATGGGTGGGAAGATTTAATTGTAGTTGGTGAGTTTATGCCGGTTACAGTTTTTATAAATCATAAAGGGATACTTATTAATGAAACTAAAGCTTATGGATTGTCAGAAACCAATGGCTGGTGGTCCCGTATCCTTGCCGATGATTTTGATAATGATGGCGACACAGATTTGGTTGTTGGCAACCTTGGCACGAATGTGCCATTTAAGGCATCAGTTGCAGAACCTTTGAGTATTACTTATGGTGATTTTTTAGATGATGGAAATATTATTCCAATTTTATGTTCTTATAATAATGGCAAAAGTTATCCTTACTATTCAAAAGATGAAATGGCAGATCAGATTCCATTCATACGAAAAAAGTTTTTAAATTATGCAGATTATGCAGATGCACAATTGAAGGATATTTTCACAAGTGAACAACTCGCAAAGTCGAAGACGGTTTATGTAAAAACATTGCAATCGGTTTATCTTGAGAATGAGGATAATAAAAAATTTACTGTAAAACCTTTGCCTCCTTATGCACAAATCAGCCCAATTAATGGAATAGTGTCGGAAGATATTGATAAGGACGGCCACAAAGACATCATCATTGCAGGTAATTTTTATCCATTTCGTACCAGCATAGGGCCAATGGATGCTGGCATGGGACTTGTTTTAAAAGGAAATGGTAAAGGAGGATTTATGCCTCTCCCTTATGCCCTAACTGGATTAAATATTCAAGGCGATACACGAAATATGATAAAGCTAAAAACGACTAATAGTACACTTCTGATAGCTGCAAAAAATAATGGGAAAATACAAGTCGAAAAATTAGATGAAAATTAAAGAAAATGGAATTTTATTTAACTTGAATATTATTTTTAAGAGTGGACAGTGACTTTTACTGTTTTCTTCTTTTTTGCCCTCATATAAACAAACAAAAAAAGAAAGGCAAAAACAAGAATTAGAGGAATAATATTCGTAACTCTTATTACCTGTGGCCCAGCGGTTAATTGTGCCTGTAAATATGCCAGAGCTTTGGGGGTACCGGTTGTTGCAGAACGGTAGGTATCTAAGTCTGCACCAGTCGGCAATGCTACGGCAATGAGACTATCATAATATCCACCTATAAAGAACATATATATTGATACTGCAAAAGTGCCTAGCCCACCGAGTATATTAATACCTAAAGCACCCGATTTCGGTACATTTTTCGCTACAAACCCAAGCATTGTCGGCCAGAAATAAGTAACCCCGATACCGAAAATTATGGCTGCAACAAATATTGAGCTTCCATTCAAAGTGCTCAACAAATACATTCCAATGGCAGAGATTATTGCCGATACCAGTAATAGACCAGAAGATGATATGCGGTGTACCACATATCCAGCCATGCTTCGGCCAAAGGCCTGAACGGCCGCAACCAAAGCCAATACCAGGATAGCACTTTTAGTAACATTCTCAAGTAATACGCCTACCCATTGATTAGTAAAAATCTCTGTAATAGATGTACCCAACATACAAATAGTCATAAAAATAAATAATGGCGTCAATACAGCCTTATACATGTCTTTAGTAGATACACCAGATGATACACGTTCGGTTTCAGGAAAATCAAGTTTATAAAATATATATCCATAAATGAGAGTAGGAATAAGCATAGTCGCCATTTGCCACTGCCAGCCTATATTAATTCTTGCAAATCCGAATGAAATAATCGTACCAATAACTATTCCTCCCGGGAACCAGAAATGAAAATGATTTAATTTAGTAATTTTATTATTTGGATAAATTGTAGTCACGAGAGGATTGCAGGCAGCTTCTACTGTTCCATTAGCTATACCTATAAAAAGAGTAGAAATATAAAGACTGAAAAATCCTGTGGAAAATATTGTAAAAACAATTCCAATCAAATGAAATAGAAAGGCCAGTAATAACAAGCGCTTCATCCCTACAATATCAACAATCATTCCTCCAATAATGATAGCAAGTGGAAATCCCCAAAAAGCTGTCCCTGCTATGAGTCCCATTTGCTTAGCATCCAGATGAAACTCAACCATCAGGTTATTCATGATTCCTGCCCGAATTCCAAACGATAGAGAAGTGACTAACAGTGCAAGGCAACTTGCAATAAATAATTTTCTTGGTTGAATTGTTTTTCCCATAATTATGTTGTTACACAAAAAAATATTTAAGATAAAATGGATAACTCTAAAATTCAATAAAAGATTATATTTATAATCTTGTATTTTCATTTTGACGCCTAATCCGTTTCAGATATTATTAACACATTCCTTTTATTATAGCGGGCATTATTAAGTAAGATTAGACTTGCTTTTATTAGATTTTAGACAATTTTACTTTATTATTTAATCAGTTGCTTGTTTGCCAAGTGTCTCCGGCACTGTTAACAACGCTATCTCCCTTTCAAAAACTATATATTAATTAAAATTTTCTTGACCACTCTTTTGGCCAACGTTCTATTACAACTTTTGTTTGTGTGAAGAATTCGATAGCATGCTTTCCCTGTCCGTGTAGGTCTCCGAAAAAACTGTCCTTCCATCCACTGAACGGGAACTGGGCCATTGGAGCTGCAACGCCTATATTGATTCCGATATTACCAGCCATCGCCTGATTCCTAAATTTGCGTGCGTTAGATCCCTTGCTGGTAAACAAACAAGCCATATTTCCGTATCTGCCACTATTTATAAATGCGATCGCTTCATCAACCGTTTTCATGTGCAGTAAGCTCATAACCGGGCCAAAAATCTCTGTTTTTATAAGCTCACCTCCTACCGGAATATTTTCAATTATAGTGGGCAGCACAAAGTTTCCTTTTTCATAACCCTTAACAGAAGCGTTTCTGCCATCTAACAAAAGGGATCCTCCTTCTGCTTCTCCCTGAGCAATAAAATCTTCAATCCTCTTTTTGCTTTCATTACTTATAACAGGACCCATTTCCACACCGTTATCTAATCCGTAACCTACGGATCTTGCTTTGGCAGAAGCGTAAAGGGCATCGCGCACCTTAGAGTTATCATCAACTGCTATTACTACTGATGCTGCAAGGCAACGTTGACCGGCGCATCCGTAAACACTGTCGGTAATAATCTGCGAAGTCATTTCAATATCTGCATCGGGTAGCACTACTACAGGATTTTTTGCACCCCCTTGTGCCTGTACTCTTTTTCCATTGGCTGTGCCACGGGCATAAATATATTTCGCCACGGTGGTGCTCCCCACAAAACTTACAGCCTTAATATCCTCGTTGTCGAGCAGTGCATCCACAGTAGATTTGCCGCCATGTACCATATTAATTAATCCTTCAGGAAGGTCTAACTGATGGATCAATTCAAAAATCTTCATCATTGTAAGCGGCACTTTTTCAGAGGGCTTTACAATCATACTATTACCGCAGGCAATTGAATATGGTAAGAACCAAAATGATATCATTGCAGGGAAATTAAAAGGCAATATGCAGGTCGTAACACCCAAAGCCTGGCGTATCATATACTCATCAATACCTGTCGCGACATTCTCCAAAAATTCACTCTGCATCAGCATCGGCGCACCAGATGCTACTTCCACGTTTTCGATAGCTCTTTGAACTTCACCCTTTGATTCAGCCAATGTTTTTCCTGATTCCATCGTGATCAATCTGGAAATTTCATCCACATTATCTTCCAGAAGTTGCTTTAGCTTAAAAAGTGGCTGAATGCGTTTTAATACAGATACATCTTTCCATTGCAGGTAAGCCTGGTGAGCGGCGGCAGCAGCTTTTTGCACATCAGCAGCAGTAGATTCACCTGTAGGCACTTTTGCCAAAACCTCTCCAGTAGCTGGATTCATTACATTATTGGTTTCTTTTGAAACGCTGTCTATCCATTTCCCGTTAATATAATTTTTTAATACTTCCATATTTATCTTATTTTATTTTATACTTCGGATTGCATCAGTGGTTATTCAAATTGATATCCTTAGAATTTAGTTGAAAGCTCTTTCTTTCCCTAATTGGTTTCTAATAGTTAGTTACTCATAAATAATGCCGCTGCTTTTTTTTGTTACTTTGCAATTTTTTAAAACCTTCTTTTACAGAGTCAACAGTTGACACAGATGCGATTGCTACTTCCCACCAGGCGTAGCCACTGACTCTTTGTTCCCGGTCTGTTTCTATATAAATAATAGTTGTCTGATCATTATTTTTTGCTTCTACTAATGCCTGTCGAAAATCATTGATGCTTTTTGTTCGCAGCACAGTAGCTCCCAAACTTTCCGCATTGGTGGCCAGATCAACAGGCAAATAATTTCCACAAAGCTGTCCGGTTTTTTTATCCCGGAATTTATAGTGAGTTCCAAATCCCTGCGTACCCAATGAATTGGATAAACCACCAATACTCGCATAACCATTGTTGTTAATCAGGATGATGGTCAGTTTATATCCTTCCTGGATAGAAGTAACAATTTCCTGTGACATCATTAAATAACTTCCATCACCCACCATTACATATATTTCCCTTGATGGATCAGCCATCTTTGCGCCCAGTCCGCCGGCAATCTCATATCCCATACAAGAGTAACCATATTCAAGATGAAACCCTTTGTTGTCCCTGGTTTTCCAGAGTTTATGTAAATCACCGGGCAAACTTCCGGCAGCGCAAACCACTATATCTTTCGGTGATGAAAAATTATTAACTGCTCCAATTACTTCACCCTGACTCGTGGGGATACCATGATTCAATGAATAAATTTTATCTACAGTTTTATTCCAGTCAATATTGTTTTTTTTAACAGAGGCTGCATATTTATCAGAAACCTGATAATCGTTTAGCAACTTATCAAGTTCTTTAATAGTTTCTCTCGCATCGCCCGTTACGGCCAAAGCTCCTTGTTTGAAGGAATCAAATGCTGATATATTGATATTAATAAATTGTACATCAGGGTTTTGAAAACCGCCCTGTGATACCGTAGTAAAATCGCTGTAACGTGTGCCGATGCCAATAATCACATCAGCTTTTTCACATGCTGAAATGGCTCCGGGTGTTCCAGTAACGCCGGCTGCGCCTAAGTTTTGAGGCTCATCAAAATTCAGGCTTCCTTTGCCTGCAAAAGTTTCCGTAACAGGAATGCCTGTTCTGTTTACCAATTTTTTTAAGACCTTACCGGCATCACTGTAAATAACACCGCCACCGGCAACAATAACCGGCTTTTTTGAACGGCTTATGATTTCAGCAGCTTTTTGTAATATTGATTTGTCAGCTCTTATACGTTGTATTTTCCAAACTTTTTTGTTGAAAAAATTGACAGGGAAATCATACGATTCTGCTTGTACATCCTGCGGCATCGAAATAGTAACAGCACCGGTTTCTGAGGGAGAAGTAAGCACCCGCATCGCTTGTTGCAAAGCAGAAATCAGTTGTTCAGGACGATTGATTCTGTCCCAATATTTTGAAACAGGTCTGAAGCAATCATTTACAGAAACATCCTTCGAGCCCTGGTATTCGAGTTGCTGCAACACCGGTTCGGCGATGCGTCCTGCAAAAATATCAGAGGGTAACAGCAACACCGGTAAATGATTGATGGTGGCAGTAGCTGCACCGGTAATCATATTGGTAGCTCCCGGACCAATGGAAGTAGTGCAGGCAAATGCGCCCAACCTGTTTTTAACTTTTGCATACCCAATAGCAGTATGCACCATTGCCTGTTCATTTCTGGCCTGGTAATATTTGAATGATGGATATTGAAATAACGCTTCACCAATACCGCCCACGTTTCCATGCCCAAATATGCCGAAACAACCTGCAAAGAACGGTTGTTCTGTTCCATCGCGTTCCACAAATTGGTTTTGTAAAAACTCAACTAATGCCTGCGCTGTGGTTAATTTTTTTGTTTTTTCTGTTATCATTTTATTTTTTTCAACAATTTTCTTTCAATTGAATACTATCAAGCCCTCCTCTTGAATTAGCAAATTGCATTATTTCATCACGGTAGGGCATGTCATTCGCACATCCAGGCCTTTGTACTACCCATGCACCGCAGGCATTGCCAAGCCTGCATGCTTTATAAATATCCCATCCCTGCAAATAACCATAAATAAAACCACTTGCAAAAGCATCACCGGCACCTAATACATTTAATATTTCTACAGGGAACCCTGGCACCTCCAGTTCCTTGCCATCCTTGTAATGAACAGTAACTCCCTTTGAACCTCGTTTCACTATTAAAATTTCAGGTCCCAGTTTCAATATTTTTTGAATGGATGTTTTTATATCACCTTTAATTTCAGGGGCTGAAATTTGCTGGTGTGTAATTTTTATCTGATCTACACTTTGCAGAGTAGCAGCCAGAATCTCTTCTTCAGTTCCGATTGCAATTTTAACTTTCGATAATAGTGCTCTTACCATTAACCCAAAAGACCTCACTTCTTTCCACTGATCGGCCCTGAAATCAATGTCAAGCACTACTTCTACATCATTTTCAAAAGCATGTTCTACAGCATAGAATACTGCGCTGCGACTGGGTTCAATGTTCAGTGCTGTAGCCGAGATTTCAAGAATTTTATATTTAGAAATATTTGCCGCTATTACGTGATCTATCGTAACCTGGCTGTCTGCTGCATTATCTCTATAATATACCAGTGGAAACCTGTCCGGTGGTTCGATACCCAGTACAACAGCGCTTGTCCGGGCGCCTTCTATTTTTGCAATAGAATCCGTATTTACATTTTGTTTTTTTAAAAAATTAATGATGAAGTCTCCTATTTTATCATTTCCTACACCCGTCAACAATGAAACCTTAGCATCCAGGCGACTGACCCCCACCGCAATATTTAATGGAGACCCACCAACAAAAGCATCAAATCCTTTGATATCTATGAACTCTGCACCAATGTTTTGGGAGTAGAGATCAATAGATGAGCGGCCAAAGGTTATTAGATCAAATTCTTTTTCTTTCATAAAATTGCTTATTGGTTATTCATCTCTGCATTTACAATGGGAACCCGGGGGTCAATGCCTTTCCAGGAATTAAAAATCCATTCATGATCCGGATCCGGCGTGTTAGCTAATGACTGGTCGCTGCCTGCTAAAAAGTTCAGGTAGTAACAATTATATCCATGCGCAGCAACTACCGGATGATACCCTTTCGGTATTAAAGCAAGATCATTTGTTTTTAACTTCAACAATTCATTCAGGCTTCCATCGGAAGTGTACACCTGTTGCAACGCATATCCCTTATCATTACTTATCTTATAAAAATAAAATTCTTCGAGACAAGCCTCAGTTAATATGCCGTTAGCATCTACTTTTCTTTCATCATGTTTATGAGCCGGAAATGAACTCCAGTTTCCGGACGGAGTGTAAACCTCAACTGCTATAATTTTACTACATCTAAAACCTGGTTCCACGAGGCTATTTATCTGTCGCGTTGCATTATCCCCGCCGCGTATTTCAATACTCGCTTCATCAGGTGTTTTAAGTCGCGCAGGAAAATCTCCATCGGCCAGGCACCAACCGGCAGCAATATCAAGAATTTCACTCTGAGCAATTATTGTAAAAGAGGTATGTCTTGGTAAATACAAGGCATGTGCTATGCCTGAGAAAACGTTTTTTCTGCCATTGGTAGTTTCCCAATTACCCTTATCGGTAGTTACAGAATAATTACCGCTTAATAAAACAAAAGCATATTCATTCCCGCCGGTATTCCCTTCCCACATTTCGCCTTTACGCATTAGCCTCGCCTCAAAATTAAGATGAGTCCAACCCGCATCGTCGGAAGTGGCTTTTTGATAAGTGCCAAAATTATTAATAGGATGCCTGATTAAATTACTTTCTTTCATCTTTCTATTTTTAATTTAAATGAATGGATGGTGATTTTCCTTTGCAACCCAAAACCTCAAACCGTTCAATCATAAACTCTTTAAATTCATCCATATATTGTTTGCCTGGTACTACAGGGTCAAATAAATCCTGATGTTCAACAAAGAATTTACGATGAACTTTTGTCCAAAGCAATCGCAGGTCAGTGGCAATATTCACTTTACATATTCCGTATTGAATTGCTTTTTTCAATTCGTCATCTGCAACACCGCTGGCATTTTCTTTCAATTTTCCTCCATACTGATTTATCTCAGCAACAACTTTTTTATTCACTCCTGAACTACCATGAAGCACTAACGGGAATCCGGGTAGCTGTTGCTGAATTTTCTCTAGTACGTTAAATTGCAAACCTTTGCCACCACTAAATTTATAAGCGCCATGGCTTGTTCCTACAGCCACAGCAAGGCTATCACATCCTGTTCTCGTAACAAATTCTCTTGCCTGATTTGGATCGGTATATTTTGCCAGTTCTTCTTCAACAGTTAAGTCATCTTCTACTCCACTTAAGACGCCAAGTTCTGCCTCCACAACTATATTTTTTCTGTGTGCGGCTTCGACAACCACTTTGGTCCTTTTAATGTTTTTCTCAAAATCATCGTGAGAGGCATCAATCATCACAGACGTATATCCATTATTAATTGCATCGAATGCATGCTCTTCCACCCCATGGTCCAGGTGAATAGCGAAAACGGTTTCCGGATAAATTTCTGATGCGGCTCTAACCATTGCCATAAGCATTTTTGGATGCGCATAATTCCTTGCGGCAGGTGTTAGTTGTACTATAACAGGTGTTGCTGAGACCTGGGCTGAAGCAAACAAACCATGCACTTGTTCCATAGTAAATACATTAACAGCCGCAATGGAATAGCTACCGTAACAATTATTAAATAATACTTTTGGAGAAACTGCTTTCATTTTTACGCCTTTGAATTGTTTGCTAAATGCAAATTTTATCTTTTTGTTTGTTTACTAACAAAAATGAATTTCTCAGATAATTCTTTCTCTAACATACAACATTTGTCCGCATTTCGTACCTCTCAAGTTCTTCATCTCAAACCAAAAGTGATATCTGGTAGAACAATCAACTGGTTTAATATTATGAAATTTTTAGAAGAGATCAGGAAACCAAATAATGTTTTTTAAAGTCTGCTCTGCATTGGCATTATGAATAAAAATACAATTTTATTGAATCCTCCGGCTATCTTCATAGAACGTCAATAAGCCTATACAAATTTATATAATATAATCAGTTCTTAAAAAGCGTTTTAGTTTCATTCTTAAAAAACTTTATACTGGATTTTACTTCAGGCACGCTATTATCCCAATGATATTCGTATTCAACAGAAACAAATCCTCTAAAACCCTGCCGTTTCATTTCCTTCATTATTCCAGCAATATTACTAACGCCAGTGCCCCAGGGAACATCGTGTGCATCATCAAATCCTTTCTCATTCAAATCTTTCATGTGGAATTCTATTATATGACCTTTCAGCTTTTTAATGCATTCAATCGGATCAAGGCCGGAACGAACCCAATGGCCTATGTCCGCACAAGCACCAATACGGGGACTAGCTCCTTTAAGTGCATCTAAAACTATTTCAGGATTCCAATAACGGGTAGGTTTCGGATGATTATGAATAGCTACATCTATCTTGTATTCATCCGCCAGTTTTGAAACGAAAGGAATTTGTTCTTTTGTAGGTTCTGCTAAAATTGTTTTAATACCCATGATTTTTGCAAAACTGAATAATTGTATCCACCCACTGTCTGTATCCGGAGTTATTACACCATAAGAAAACATCTTTATTCCCTTTGCTCTGAGCATATCCAACACCTTTTGACAAGAAAATACATTCATTTTATCATAGTCCATATTCCCTTCTATTCCGTTCCCTATTTCCTGGTTAGGGTGCCCTCCTAAATACTTTACACCGCAGGAATCTAATTTGTCCAGTGTCTCTGCAAGCGTAAAATCGTGAAACGTCCATGCCTCAATCGCTATTTTCCAATCATCAGAAGATAACTTTTTCTGAGCCATTAAAAGTTGACTGCTTGCCAGAAGAAATAGTAAAAGAGTATACTTCAACAATCGGGTAGCATTTCTGCACAATTTAATTTTTGAGTAATTCATAATTTTTTATTTTATTCAAAACACACCAAACAGATATAAATAAATACTGATTTTTAATTAAGATATAAATCTATAAAACATTTGTAACTATTCAGGTTAATCAGAATGTGGATAACCT
>DASSHD010000074.1:0-7860 GCA_035693085.1 Hanamia sp.
ATAGATGCCATTTTCATCTGTAACAATTTTATCTGGTACGAGGTTTACGTTGGGAAATTTATTTCTAAATTCATTTGCTGCACGCCAATGTGTAGAACAACTTTTTCCATCTACTAAGCCGGTTGCGGCTAATAAGAACGCACCCACACAAAGGCTGGCCACTTCAGCTCCTTTCCTGTATTGCTGAATGATCCACGGAATTAAATTGGCGTTTTGTTCTACACTTTTTTGAATATCGCCATCAAATGCGGGAATTATAACGAGGTCTGTTTTCTTTAGATTCTTTATCTCTATATCCGGGTGAATTGTGTATATGCCATTATTCAGTTTAATCTCTTTTGCACTTCCGGCTATTTCAACCTTGAAGAGTGGAGATTTATTTTTGTTTTTTAAAACCTCATTAACTGAAAGAAAGGCACGGCGCGGAGTATCTATGCTTGCTAAATTACTTCCGGAAGTGGCTAAGATGGTTATGTGTTTCATTGAAGATTTATTTTGACACAACAAAACTAAGAAAATTATTTGTCGCAAAAAGCCCCTTATATTGGCGTATTTGCACCCTAAATATTTTGCAGAATGACAATAAATTTGTGTTAGAAATTAAAATTATGGATACCAAAGTGATGATGAGGTAAAGTGCCTTGTTCAGATGAATGATTAAAGAATCAAATTTTTTTTCACAGAGTAAATAATAGCATTATGTTGAAACAGTCAAAAGCATTTAGTGGATTTTCTGTAAATGATATTCCAAAAGCAAAAGAATTTTATGCAGAAATTCTTGGGCTGGAAGTAAAAGACAATCCTATGGGATTATTAGATTTAAATCTTGCAGGAGGAAACCACGTTATCATCTATCCAAAACCCAATCATGTCCCCGCCACATTTACCATTCTTAATTTCCCTGTAAAGAATATTGATGAAGCAGTAGATCAACTTATTAAAAATGGGATATCATTTGAACAATATGATGAACCAATTAAAACAGACGAAAAAGGAATTTGCCGAAGCGGAGGCAAAGGCCCGAATATTGCGTGGTTCAAAGACCCGGCAGGAAATATTTTATCTGTCTTAGAAGAAAAAGAATAATAAAGGTTTCCTGGTAAAATAGAAATGTTTTTAAGAGCTAAAAAAAATGTATGGTTGATAAAATCAATTTCAAAAGTGGATATTCAAAAGTGAATGGGCTTAAAATGTATTATGAAATTTATGGACAGGGAAACCCGCTTGTATTAATACATGGCGGCGGTTCTACCATTCAAACTTCGTTTGGGAGAATTATTCCGAAACTGGCAAGGCATAGAAAGATTATTGCTCTTGAATTGCAGGCGCATGGGCGCACCAATGACAGAAACACATTTCTGACATTTAAGCAAGACGCAGATGATGTAGCCACACTTTTAAAAAATCTGGAAATAGCAAAAGCTGATTTTTTGGGATTTAGTAACGGAGGGCAAACATTAATAGAGATTGCGCTTCGCCACTCCGAACTCATAAATAAACTAATTATTTGTTCAGCATTCTATAAAAAAAATGCGGTCGCTTCGCAGTTTTGGGAAGAGTTTAGCCATGCAACTTTAAGCGATATGCCACAGGCTTACCAGGACGAATTTTTAAAAATCAATAACAACCGGGATGCATTGCTGAATATGTTTCATAAGGATGTGCAACGTATGGCAAACTTCAACGATTGGAGTGACAAACAGATAGCCTCAATAAAAGCGCCGGTATTCATTATCAATGGCAACAATGATGTAAGCAGCATAGAACATGCAGTTGAAATGCATCGGCTAATCCCAAATAGTCAATTAGCAATTTTGCCGGGCGGCCACGGGGATTATATTGGTGAATTGACCAGACAAAAGGATGATAGCGAATTACCTGATTTAACGGTTTCAATGATTGAGGAATTTTTAGACAATAAAATTGGCTCTGATAAAAAAAAGTAAAGAAATAAAAATTATTATCAATGGCATTTAAAAAAATAAGAGATGCGGAAAATTATTGTTTCAAATTTAATATCCTTAGACGGTTTTTTTGAAGGAGTTAATAAGGAAATAGATTGGTTTACTGTTGATGAAAGTTTTTTTGAATACGCCCGGCAATTACTTAATGAGGTGGATACTATTTTGTTTGGACGGACTACTTATCAAATGATGGCGGCTTTTTGGCCCAATGCTATTAATGAAGATGCCGTCATTACTCACAAGATGAACCATCTGAATAAAGTTATTTTTTCAAAAACATTGAAAAAAGTAGAATGGAATAATGCAAAATTGGTAAAAGACAATCTTGCAAAAGAAGTAAAAAAAATGAAAGAGCAATCCGGAAAAGACATAGTGATATTTGGAAGCGGCACATTAGTAACGCAACTTACTCAATTGGGTTTGATTGATGAATACAGGACGATTATAAACCCACTATTATTGGGGAAAGGAAACCCTATGTTTAAAGGTATTGATGAGAAAATTAATTTGAAATTATTGAAAGTAAAGACGCTTGATTCAGGTGTGGTAATACTTTATTATGTGCCAGGGAAAAAATAGATTTTGCTATTCTTTGGAAATGAACTGGAATGATTTTCGCTTTATTTATTTGATACTGAACAGGGGATAACAGTAAAACAACATTTAATAAAGATTCTTATTTATGAATAATTTAATTACAGTTGAGACAACTATCAATGCTACTTTAGAACATGTCTGGAAACTCTGGACAACACCTGAAAACATCATTCAATGGAACAATCCTTCAGAGGATTGGCACACTTTGCGGGTAGATAACGATATGAAAGTAGGAGGGCGGCAGCGCTAACTTAAACAGACAAGTTAAAAACAAAAGATAATGAGAAAAATAAAATTACAAATGCAAATGACCATTAACGGATATGTTGCACAAGCAAATGGGAAAAATGACTGGATGACCTGGAATCCGGATGACGAACTTATAGCGTTTATGAGTTCACTGCTTGATACCTCGGACACTCTTTTACTTGGCAGAAAAACGGCAGAAAGCATTATAAAATATTGGGAGAATGAAGCAGTCGGAAATCCTACTCATCCATTTGCAAAAAAAATTGCTTCTATTCCAAAAGTTGTTTTCACCAAAACTCTTGACAAATCAACGTGGAACAACACAACTTTAGCAAAGGGAAATCTTGCAGAAGAAATTGTTGGCCTAAAAAAGTCCCGCAATGGCGGGAGTAAAGACATACTTGTTTTTGGTGGTGCAGGTTTTGTTTCATCACTGATAAAAGAAGGACTTATTGACGAGTATCATCTTATTGTAAATCCAACTGCTATCGGTAACGGTATGACTATTTTTAATTCACTTGACGGAATACAGAAATTTACTCCTATACAAGCAAAGTTATATACTGGTGGCAAAATTGTTTTGAGTTACCAACCCAAAAATGATTGACACCTCTAAAAACCTTCGCTTTGAATTTCCAACGGGTGCTTTACGGACAGAGTAGAACGACAGCTAACAAATAAAACTTCGAAATATGAAATCGGTATTCGAAAAAGAAACAAGAGATGAAGTAATTTATAGAATTAATTCATTAAATGAAAAAAGCCTTGCTCTTTGGGGCAAAATGAATATATACCAAATGCTGGCTCATAACGCCATGTGGCAACAATTGATGTTGGG
Source organism: Hanamia sp. (assembly GCA_035693085.1). Classification (GTDB taxonomy): domain Bacteria; phylum Bacteroidota; class Bacteroidia; order Chitinophagales; family Chitinophagaceae; genus Ginsengibacter. Next base: position 3,649 of record DASSHD010000074.1, read on the forward strand.
TAAAGTAAAAAGTAAACGGGTATTCATGGGGAGGATTTTTGGAAAAGCAGCGCTAAAAAATGCATTAAAAGATGAATCGCCTTTAAGAAAAAATACGCCAACAACTCCTGAAGTGATGGCAAGAGAAAAAAGTGGTGACCTGGAAATGCAAAGAAAAAAATGGATTAAAGAACTTGAAGAATATGCCAACTATTCTTCTACTGAATTTGTTCATCCATTCTTTGGGAAAATGACGAGACAAGAAGTTGGGTATTTTGTTTATAAACACAGCGACCATCATTTGAGGCAATTTGGCGTGTAAAAAGAATTCATTCAGATCATAAATCAAATTAAAAAACAGATTATGAACATTGCAACAAAAGGACCGAATAAAAAAGAATTGCTTTCATCTTTGGAAGATACTACCATGGAATTAGTTCAAACTCTTTCATTATTTAATGAGACAGAATTGAATATGGTTCCTTTTGAAGGAAGCTGGACGGCCGGGCAGGTGGGAGAACATTTACTAAAGTCTGATGCAGGAATAATAAAATTATTAACCGGAAATACACAACCTACAGAAAGGCCCGCAAATGAAAATGTAGAAGTCATTGAATCTATATTTCTTGATTTTACTAAAAAAGCAAAATCAGCTAAGGCAATCTGGCCCTCTGATGATGATAAGGAAAAAGAAAAACTGATTGGCGATTTAAAAGCAACCATGGATAACATCAGCCAAACGGCTGCTCCAATGGATTTATCACTTATTTGTATGGATTTTCCTTTTCCTACAGTAGGAGAGTTTACACGATGGGAATGGATCTTTTTTGTTATTTGCCACACTAAAAAACATATTTATCAGATAAAAAATATTTACAAAAAAATAAAAGAAATAAAATGAAAGAAAATAAGACAGCATTACCGAAAATTGTTTCGCCCGAAGAATGGGAGGCTGCCCATCAGGCATTTCTGAAAAAAGAAAAAGAATTCATACATACCCGCGATGCACTGGCTGCCCGGCGTCGGCGACTTCCAATGGTTCGGATTGAAAAAGATTATCTTTTCGATGGGCCTGACGGCAAAGTGAGCCTTTCTGAACTTTTCGAAGGACGGCACCAGTTATTACTTTATCATTTCATGTTTGCACCCCGGGTAAATGGATGGCCGGATGCAGGTTGTCCGGGCTGTTCAATGTACACTGATAATATTGGACAGTTCGTCCCAATTCATTTAAAGGCACGAGGGGTATCTATGGCATTTGTTTCACTGGCGCCGATTGAAAATATTGAAGCCTATCGCAAACGTATGGGTTGGCAACATCGCTGGGTTTCCTCTGCACACAATTCATTCAATACCGACTTTGGGGTAACTACACCAAAAGGAGAAGCCCATGGTTTAAGTGTATTGCTGCGCGATGGTGATAAAATATTCAGGACTTATTTTACTACAGCACGTGGATGTGAAGCAGTGGGCAATGTATGGGGATTCCTTGATGTAACACCATTTGGACGACAGGAGACATGGGAAGATTCTCCCGAAGGCTGGCCGCAAACAGAGCCGTATCAATGGTGGCGCAGGCACGATGAATACGTGAAATAAAAACAACAATAATTCCTTAATCTTTAAAAACAAAAAATAATGAAAGCAGTAAACCCTTATCTGAACTTCTTTGGTAACACCGAAGAAGCCTTCAACTTTTACAAATCCGTCTTTGGCGGCGAATTCCGAATGGTAATGCGTATGAAAGATGCACAGGGCATGCCTGTTCCCAAAGGCCAGGAAGAAAAAATCATGCACATCGCTTTGCCTCTGGATAACGGCACCGTGTTAATGGCGAGCGATAATTGCGATGACAAAACATTTAAAGCCGGAAACAACTTTTACATTTCCATACATGCAGATAGCGTGGAAGAAGGCGAAAAGTTGTATGATGCGCTGGCCGCCGGTGGCAATGCAGATCATCCTTTTAAAAAAGAATTTTGGGGTGATTATTTTGGTAGCCTGACTGACAAATTTGGAATAAACTGGATGGTGAATTACACGGAAAATCAACACTAAAAATTTCGTTTCGTAGGGGCACGGTTTACCCTTGCCCAAAAAAGGGCAACCGCAAGGGTTGCCCCTACAAAATAAAATTATGGAAATGACAAACATTAGTAACCCAACTCGCGCGTTGGCGGTCGGGCAGTTAAAAAAGTATAAAATCATTTACTGGATTTCCACAGGCCTTATCGCTGCCTGGGAATTATCCGGCGCTTTTTTTATGAACAGCGAATTGGCAAAAGAAGGGATGAGGCATCTTGGCTTGCCGGATTGGCTCAGGTGGGAAGTAAGTATTGGCCATTTGATTGGAGGAATTTTACTTATCGTCCCAATTCCTAAACGAATCAAAGAGTGGGTATATGTCGCCTTTGGTATTGATTTTATTTCCGCCTTTATAGCTTATCTGTCCATTGATGGAATAACAGGGAATAACTTTTCTCCTTTGATTTTTTTAGGCATATTAATTGTTTCTTATGTCTATTATCATAAATTGAAAAATGTACAAAATGATTGAGGTATTCAAAACAAATGTACAGGAAGTGGAGCGGTCAAACCGATTGCTTCAAAGGCTGCTGTATCATTTCCCCGATAATAAAATAAATTTTGACCTGGAAGATTGCGATAAGATTTTACGAGTGGAAGGGGAGAATATTTCGCCGGGAAAAATTATGGAACTATTGAATGAAGAAGGGCATTTTTGTGAAATACTTGATGAGTAAAAAAATTAAAAATTTGTTTGTTTACTATATAAAAAAATAAATTATGCAAGCACCAGCCGAAAACAAAAGCGAAAACCGGCGACAAAAAATTGTTCCCTTTTTATGGTTTGATGATAATGCAGAGGAAGCTGTAAATTTTTATATATCCTGTTTTAAAAATTCAAAAGCAGGCAGCATCAGCCGCTACGATGAAGCGTCAGCAAAAGCTTCAGGCCGGCCAGAAGGTTCTGTACTGACAGAATCATTTCAACTAAACGGGCAGGAATTTATTGCATTAAATGGAGGGCCTGTTTTCAAGTTCACCCCGTGCATATCCTTTTTTGTAACCTGCGAAACGGAAGAACAACTGGATGCTTTATGGAAAAAATTATCTGAGGGCGGTATTACGTTAATGGAACTGAACAGCTATCCGTTTAGTAAAAAGTATGGTTGGGTACAAGATAAATTCGGACTTTCATGGCAACTGAATTTTACCGGTGATAAACAAAAGATAAATCCGTTGCTGATGTTTACCGGCAACCAGGCTGGCAACGCAGAAGAAGCCATTCATTTTTACGTTTCACTTTTTAAAAATTCTGAAATAGTAAATATTGTTCACTATCAAAAAGGCCAGGGAGAGCCTGAAGGAAACGTAGTACATGCCAGGTTTTCGCTCAATGGTGAAGAATTTATGGCAATGGACAGCAGCATAAAACATGAGTTTAATTTTACACCTGCTGTATCGTTTATGGTCTATTGCGAAACACAGGCGGAGGTAGATTACTTTTGGAAAAAGCTTACTGAAGGCGGTAAAGAAGTAGAATGCGGATGGCTTGAAGATAAATACGGAGTTTCATGGCAAATAGTTCCTACCATTTTTATAAAACTGATTACACAACCGGATAAAGAAAAGGCAAAGAGAGTAATGCAGGCAATGATGAAAATGAAGAAGTTTGACATTAAAACATTAGAAGAAGCATAAAACCATTATATAACAATTAAGGAGTTAAGATTCATTAAGAAGAAAAGTTTATTAATATGAAGCTTAGCTATTCTTCGGTCCTTAATGGTTATAATTCTTAAAAGACATAACTTCCTTTTATTTCATAATCTTTAAAGTATTTAAAATGACTAAAAGGGAAGTAACCCAACTGTCTTATGAAATCACAGGACTTGCTATAAAAGTACATAAGGCGTTGGGGCCGGGATTACTGGAAAGCGTTTATGAAAGGTGTCTAAAATATGAGTTAGAAAAAAATGGGTATGATGTAAAACAGCAAATGAATGTACCGGTAGTTTATGACAGTCTTGTCATAGTTACGGATTTAAGATTGGATTTATTGGTGAATGACTGTGTGGTAGTGGAGTTGAAGGCAATAGAAAATGTGCCGCCCGTGGAAGAGGCTAAGTTGCTTACTTATATGAAATTGTTACAAAAGCCACAGGGATTGCTGATTAATTTTTTTACAGACAATATCACAAAATCAATGAA
>DASSHD010000075.1:0-4796 GCA_035693085.1 Hanamia sp.
ACATCATCGAAGGTTAATCCTTCACCAAAAATTTTTTTAGAGGAAGAGGTAGTGTTATTTATTGTAGCCATGCGCAAAGATAGGAAAACACTCAAACCACTAAAAAAAGAAATTCAGGTTTTTAAAATTTTTATGAAATTCTCAGAGAAAACTATTTGCTGAACTTAATGTCGTATATTAATAACAGGTAAATTGTTCGTTTGCTGACTCATATTTTATTCTCTTTTTATCAACTCATTTTATATATTTTTCCTGGTAAAGAAGACACAATTCCCTGCATTTCCAACATCAGCAAAGCCTGCGCCACAGCGCTGCTGCTGAGTTTACTTTTAAAATATAATTCATCAATTTGTATCTGATCCTGAGTTTGTAAAATAGTAATGATTATTTTTTCTTCCTCAGAAAGTTCTATAAATAATTCTCTTTGTTTTTTAGGAGAAGGTTTTTTAATTTTTTCCCAGCCCATATTTTCAAGAAGATCTTTAGCGCAAGTGATAAGTGCAGCTTTATTATTTTTGATCAGGTAATTACAACCTTCGCTTTTTGTATCATCTGCCCGACCTGGAAAAGCAAATACATCTTTATTGTAACCGTTTGCTAATTCAGCCGTTATCAAGGAGCCGCCTTTTATTCCAGACTCTATTACTATTATCCCATCACTGATTCCTGCAACGATCCGATTCCTCCCCGGAAAATTCTGTTTATCGGGAATGGTGTTACTTTTAAATTCAGTAAGCAATCCGCCACCTGAAATCATTTGCCTTGCTAAAGAAGTATTCTGTGAAGGATAAACTCTATCCAACCCATGCGCTAACACACCGATTGTTTTTATATTATTTTTTATGGAAGCTCTATGTGCAATTGTGTCAATGCCAAATGCAAGCCCGCTTACAATAATAACATCTTCATTTGCAAGTTCTTCAACTAATTTTTCACAAATTTTCTTTCCATAATCATCATGATTTCTTGTGCCTACGATAGCAATTATTTTTGAAGAATTCAAATCTGCATTTCCTTTGTAATATAGCATAGGCGGGCTATCATAACAATTCAGTAATCGTTGAGGATAATTTTTATCAGTAAGAAACAGTGGAGTTATTTTATATTTTTTGATAAAAGAGATTTCTTCTTCCGCCCTGCTGAAATCTTTAAAATTTTTTATGGAATTGGCACGCACTATTCCTATTCCTTCTATAGAGTCAAGAATTTTTTTGGGTGCTTGAAAAACAGCTTCGGCACTTCCAAAATGATTTATTAATGCTTTTGCATTTACATCACCAATGTTCGGAATAAGAGTTAGTGCAACCTCGTAGAGCAGTTCTCTTTGCATGATAAAAATTACGATTGTAAAATAATTAAAATTCCTTTATTGCCACGGATTACACGGATTCTCACGGATATTTTTTTAATTTAAAAATATGAAATACAGTAAACAAAGAAATAATGAGGATTTCTATTAGCCACGAATGACACAAATTTTCACGAATTATTTTTTAATTTAAAAATATGAAATATAGTAAACAAAGAAGTAATGAGGATTTGTATTTGCCACCAATGGCACAAATTTGTACGAATTATTTTTTTAATTCTTAAGAAAATAGAATACAGTAAACGAAGAAATAATGAAGATTTCTATTGGCAACGAATGCCCAAATTCCTAATGGAGTCTCCTTCTCCTTCGGAATTGTCTCTTGTCGAAGAAAGGGTTGGGATGAGGCTTCTTTCACGGATTATTACTCACCACACTCAATTCTGTCCTGCGGTTCAAGGCGCGTCCCTGTTCAGTTTCATTAGTTGCGATAGGATTAGTTTCTCCGTATCCTTTATAAGAAAGCCGGTCTTTTCTGACACCCTTGTACAATAAATAATTTACAACTGAAAGGGCGCGGCCTGTTGAAAGTTTTAAATTATCGGCGGGTTGGCCAATATTATCTGTATATCCGCTTATCCTGATTTTCATGTTCGGATTTTCATTCATCAGTCGCACTACATTATCCAATTCAGCAATAGATTCTGGTTTCAGGTTGGTTTTTTTTGTGTCGAAGAAAACATTTTTCAAAATTACTTTTGCATTGGCTTCAATTGGTTCCATGGGGATGTCAGCAGTAAAAACTGAATCAGGAGCTGTACCACTCATGTCATAGTTTTCTGAATAAAATAAATATCCTTTACGGTGTACATTAAACGCGTAATCTTTTCCTATCGGAAGAGTGACGAGGTAATTTCCATCTTCATCTGTTTGTACATTACTCACTATCTGTCGTGTATTAACATCGGTTAATATAACAGTTGAAGGTAATCCCGCATTCGTTTTTACATCATACACTTTCCCTTTTGCCCATAAGGTTTTCAAGGGACGCAGATCTTTGCGAAGCTCAAATGTATAAATATCCAGACCGCCTTTTGAATCACTTCTGTCGCTGGCATAGTAGGCGGTTTTACCATCGGCTGTTACTATCATAGAGCCTTCGTCACCTATTGTGTTTATAGGGTAGCCGAGATTTTCGGGCGTGCTCCATTTGCCGCCAGGAAGTTTTCTGGTAACAAAAAGGTCGGGTTTATCGCTGTATCCCGGAAGGCCTGTGGAATTGAAATATAATGTTTGATTATCTGCATGAATAAAAGGGGTACTTTCATCGCCGCCTGTATTTATATCCGGGCCTAGATTTTGCGGCTCACTCCAATAGCCCTTTTCATTTCTATGGCAAACCCAAATATCTTTTCCTCCATAACCGCCAGGCCGGTTGCTGCTGAAATACAGATCTTTTTTATCTGGCGAAAGAGAAGGGCAGGATTCCCAAAACTCCGAGTTTACATTTCTACCCAGATTTTGTGGCTCGCTCCATCCGGTTCTGGTAAGATAAGAAATATACAAATCACAACTTCCAAATCCCCTGGGGAAATTGCATCCTGTAAAAACGAGCCATTCGCCATCTTGTGAAATATTTTGAGCGCCAACATTAAAATCAGGGGAATTAATTTTTCCAACAAGAGGAAATGCCTCTCCCCAGTTACCATTCTCAAGATCACTTTCATAAAAGGTTTCTTTATTATTTTGCCTTCTTGTAAAAATTAATTTTTTACCATCAATAGTTAGTGAAGGAAAATACTCGAGGGCAGTAGTGTTGATGCTGTCGCCCAGGTTTTTCGGAGCAAAAATATAACCTGTATCAGGATGAGATTTGGCGTAATCAATAGCGAATTGATAAGTTTTTTTTCTGAATTCGCCCGCGTTAATGCTTCGTTGGTTAATCTTTGGATTTTTAAGAAAAATATTTACCGCATTTAATGCATCAGAGAAACGTCCACAACCTGCCAACGAGATAGAGTAGGGAAGCAGATAGTAATTGGTATATACGGAATCAAGAGAAAATGCTTTTTCAAAATAAGATACGGAAGCGGAATAATCTTTTAGATCTGCGTTTATACCTGCCAGCGAAAGATAAGCATCTACAAATTTCGGTTCGATCTTCAATGCTTCGTTGATCATTTTTACTGAATTAACGAGATCTCCATTCTGAGCTTTATTAATTGCTAATAAGTAAATCGTAGTGGCTTTATGATTTACTTTTTCAGGATCGTACCATTGGGATTTTGATTGCAAAAAACACGGCAATAAAAGAACGAGAAGAAGCAATTTTTGCATGGAAAGAATTTGATTAAATGTAAAACGAATTTCCGGGGAAATTATTTAAGGGGTTGTTAATCGTAGAGACAGGTCGCAACCTGTCTCTACGGCACATTAATATATTTATGAATTTGTAGCGATAATTGCCATTTCGGATTTTCTTTAATATAATCAACGACCCATGGTGTTACTATTTCGGATTTATTCCATTCGGGTTGCAAAAAAAGTAAGCAATTGGAAGAAACTTTTGCTGCATATTTTTCTGCCCAAAGAAAATCTGATTTATTAAAAACAATTATTTTTAATTCATTTGCTTTTAAAAGTATCTCAGGCAATGGCGGTTTAAATTTTTTGGGCGAAAGGCATATCCAATCCCATTTACCGGTTAATGGTGATGAGCCGGATGTTTCTATATTTGTTTTAAATCCTTCTTTTTGTAAAGCAGAAGTTAATTCTTCCAGGTTATATAAAGTAGGTTCTCCACCCGTAATGACGGCTAATCTTGCCGGATTTTTTTTCGCTGATGAAACTATTTCTTCTATATTTTGTGATGGATATAAATTTTCATCCCAGCTTTCTTTTACATCGCACCACACACAGCCTACATCGCAGCCGGCTAATCTTATAAAATAAGCGGCTTTTCCCTGGTGAAAGCCTTCGCCTTGCAATGTATAGAAGGCTTCCATTATAGGTAGTAAGGTTGTTTTATGGGAGGCGGATGTCATAGTGAATTTTCAATAATCAATTTTCAATAATCAATGTTCAAAGTAGCGGACCTATAAGTATTCATCAGCAAAGCCGCAATGGTCATTAACCCTACGCCGCCGGGAACCGGGGAAATGTAACTGCATTTGGGAGCTACATTTTCAAAATCCACATCGCCTTTTAAGGAGAACCCACTTTTCTTTGTTTCGTCTTTTATTCTGTTAATTCCAACATCTATCACAACAGCATTTTCTTTTACCATATCGGCAGTTACAAATTTTGGTTTACCAATGGCAGCAATTATAATATCAGCTTGTTTGCAAATTGCCGGTAAATCCCTGGTACGCGAATGGCAAAGTGTTACTGTGGCATTTCCTGATTCGTTATTTCTGCTTAATAAAATACTAATGGGTGTTCCCACAGTATGGCTTCTTCCGATTACGACCACGTGTTTTCCTTTCGT
>DASSHD010000076.1:0-5618 GCA_035693085.1 Hanamia sp.
TGATAAGAAAGCCGCTGCTAATAAAAAGAAAGCAGACAAAGAAGCAAAGGCATTAGCAAAAAAGCAGGCTAAAGAAGCAAAAGGTACAACTACGGCAAATACGACCGCCGCACATCTGAATAAAACCGGGACGCCCGATAAACGATTCAAAGCCAATAAACAACCAAAAGTTACTGCACAGGCACCGGAATCTTCACCTACACAAACCGGAGCTACAACCGATCCGTCAAAAATGACAAAAAGTACCTCACATGTAGCCCGTACAAGTACAGCAAAAACTGCAGATAAAGCCATAGGTACCGATACTAAAGGAAGAACAATTTACCAGGGGCCAAGGGGAGGAAAATATTATATCACTAAGAATGGGAATAAAGAATATGTGAAATAGTTAGTTTATTTTTCTCTGTTTCATTATTCATTTTTAGAAATCGCTCCTCTAATATAATAGGGAGCTTTTTGGATTTAAATGGTTTTAAAGTAATAATTTTTTTATATGAATCCTTTCATTCAATTATTATTTTATTCGGTTAAGTTAATACAGAGTTAAACAAATTGAGAATCTAAAGTTTCTAAACAAACCTGCTTACTTTTTGTAAGTCATATATATGTAAAAATTAAAATCATGAAATATTTATATTATACTTTAACTCTCTTTATTCTTATTTCCGTTGCTTCCTGTAGCAGTTCCCGGTATTATACCCAGGATAATAATTCACAGTATTATTCGCAGCAACCGGATATTACCTATCAGCAATTTTACAATGATTTAAGTCCTTATGGCAATTGGATGAATGATCCTCAATATGGATATGTGTGGGTTCCCGGGATTTCTGGTTTCAGACCTTATTATACCAATGGTAATTGGGTTTATACCAATTACGGTTGGACATGGGCCTCCAATTATAATTGGGGCTGGGCACCTTTTCACTATGGAAGATGGATAAATAATATGTCTTATGGATGGATGTGGATTCCTGGCAATGAATGGGGGCCTGCCTGGGTTTCATGGAGGGGTGGCGGAGATTATTATGGTTGGGCACCACTTGGCCCTGGGATGAATATCAATATTTCTATTGGCTCTATTCCCCATAATTATTGGACCTTTGTTCCTCGTCGTTATATAAACAGTCCACGTATAAATAATTATTATGTGCCCCCATCAAGGAATGTTACCATTATTAATAATACTACCATAATCAATAATACTACAATTGTGAATAATAATAGTACAAGGCCAGCTTATAATGCCGGTCCTCCGGTAAGAGATGTAGAACAATATACAGGAACAAGAATCAGGAAAATTAATGTAGTGGAATCTAATAAGCCGGGAGCAGCACAAATCAACAATAATTCAATAAGAGTTTATAGGCCTTCCGTAAAACAAGAACCTGCAAATTCGACTAACAGCAGGCCTTCAAGAGTTACTGATATCGGGGAATTAAATCGTGATAACAGAACAAATCCTAATAATCAGTCTAATCCACCGGTAAGAGAAATTCCAAAATACCAGGCACCACAAATAAACAGGAACGAGCCTCCGGTAAGAACCGCTCCTGCAATAGCGCCTGAAAGAAATAAAACACCAGAAAGAGTGTTTCCCAATAATCAACAGCAACCACAAATAAACAGGAATGAAAATCCTGTAAACAATCCGCCTGCTGCTACTCCCCGAAGAGATGATGCACCTGTACGGACATTCCAAAATAATACCGGAACTCCCCCTGTTCAATCAGATAGAAATGTACAACAACAAAATGAAATCCGGAGAAGTAATCAACCTGTAAATAATACTCCTGTTGAAACTCCCCAAAGAAATATTGAAAGATCTAATACACCGGTAAGACAACTGAATTCAAACGCTCAAAAAAGTCAAATAAAATCAAGAACAGTTGTTCCAAATAATTCAACTGCTCATCAATCCAACCAAAGGATAATAAAAGAACGCAGAGAACAAAGGGTCAAAAGCCCGGTGAGAAATGTTGAAAGGCAACCGAGGGAAGAAAAGGATAATTGAGATTAAAGAATTTAAAAATCCCTAAATGATAGTATTCAGGGATTTTTTTGTACCCGGGATGGGAGTTGAACCCACACCTCCATTGCTGAAGACAGGATTTTAAGTCCTGCGTGTCTACCAGTTCCACCACCCGGGTAAACACATTTCAATTGTTATTTCAACAACTATAAATAAAAAAAGCAGTTTTACTGCTTTCAATTATTGTGAGCGGAAAACCGGGCTCGAACCGGCCACCTCGACCTTGGCAAGGTCGCGCTCTACCAAATGAGCTATTTCCGCTTTTGTAAGAACTAAAAAAGGATTGCAAAAATAGGAGTTGCAACTTATGAAGCAAAATTTATTTGTACTGCGGATTATATAAGGTATTGCCGGGAACTTCTACATTTGGCTTTCCTTCATATCGTTTCGCATACAATGTATAGCAGCCACCGATTACGATCGCCACAAAAATGATTACCTGGCAATAGAAAAGAAAACGTGAGGTAGATACCCAGCTATAGGCAACATCTTTATCTGTATTATCAATTACTTCTTCGTGTTCCATATTTTATTTTTTACAAGGCAAAAATAACAGATTGAAATGAAATATCATTTTTTGAGGCCGATAATTTCTGAAAATGTTTTCTTTTTGTTGATAAAATATTGCCAGACAACGCTTCCATTATATACACCACTTAATTTTTTTAAATTCATTTTCGGATGGTTCTCTTTCTCTTTCTTCAAAAAAATCCATCTGAAAAAATTCAGATGTGCAGATACAATAGCACTGAAAGTTTTGAAATCACCTTTTATTAATGCCTGTAATCCCGAAATATTATCCAGCAAAATCCTGAGAGGAATCTTCCAAAATTTTTCTGAAAGAGGCAAATTTTTCGAAAGCATTATCAGATTATTTCTAAAATTCAAAAATACTTTCCTCTTGTTTCCCTTCTTCAACGTACCACCGCCCACATGATATACAACAGAAAATGGTTCTGCAAAAATCTTATATCCTGCTCTCTGCATACGCCAGCACAAATCTATTTCTTCCTGGTGCGCAAAAAAATATTCATCAAAACCATTTAACTCCTGAAAGACCGATGAACGTACAAACAATGCAGCGCCGGTTGCCCAAAATATTTCTTCGGAATCATCATATTGCCCGTGATCATTTTCACAAGTATCAAAGACACGTCCCCTGGTAAAAGGATAACCAAACTTATCAATCCATCCGCCACTTGCACCCGCATATTCAAACTCGCTTTTATTATTAAAAGATAAAATTTTTGGCTGGCAGGCAGCAATTTTCTTATCTCTTTCCATCAGGGAAATCACCGGTTTTATCCAATCCTTGGAAACCTCTACATCGCTATTTAATAAAACATAGTAATCTGCTAAAACCTGCTTCAATGCCATATTATACCCCTTTGCAAAACCTTCATTCACCGGGTTGGAAATTATTTTTAATGCAGGATAATTATTTTTCAAGAAAAAAACCGAACTATCTGTTGAGGCATTGTCAGCAACAATCACGGAAAAGTTTTCATATTCAGATGCCATTACGGAAGGAAGAAATTTTTCAAGAAAATCTTTCCCATTCCAGTTAAGAATAACAACCGCAACTGATGGTGATAAAGCCAATGAAATTTTTATTAATAAGGTACAAACATAAAAGATTTTATATTTCGTTCCGATAATTGTCGGAAATAGATTTTAGATTTGAAGATAAACCGATAACATGTTCAGGCAATTCTTTAATCTGCGTACCGCTTTGACCATCATAGCTGTTGCTATTGTTATAGGTACCATTTTTTATTCAAATTTTTTATCTAAAAAAATAGAAGCAGAAGAAAGGGAAAAGATCAGCCAGTGGATAGAAGCTAACAAATTTATTGCCAATGCTTCTCAAAATGCTGATCTCACTCTCGCCAGCGAAATTCAACAAAAAAATACGGATATTCCTATAATATGGACCAATGAAAACGACAGCATCATTGATTCCAGGAACTTAGATTCTTATGAAATAAAATCTTCGAAAGATTATCTTCAAAAGAAGTTGAAAGAATTCAAATCTGCACATCCTCCTATTATTCTCGAACTAAGTAAATACCCATATATTGCAGACAAATACTATTATGGCGATTCCAAATTATTGAAACAGGTTAGATACTTTCCCATTATCCAATTAATAGTAGTCGCGCTTTTTATTTTTATTACGTTTTATGCTATTTCTGTAAGAAACAAATCAACTCAAAACCAGGTATGGGCGGGTATGGCAAAAGAAACAGCGCATCAGTTGGGCACGCCCATTTCTTCTCTGCAGGGTTGGGTGGAGATGCTTAAAGAAAAAAATACTGAGAGTAGTATCTCAAAGGAAATGGAGAAAGACGTGAACAGGTTAAAACTGATCAGCGATCGTTTCGGAAAAATAGGAAGTAACCCTCAATTGGAAGAACACGATGTTAATGAACAGGTAGAAAAAATGATAGCTTATATTAAAAGGAGATCTACTGATAAAGTAAGTTTTATTTTTGACAGGCCGGAAGATAGAGTGATGGCAAAAATTTCGGGGCCACTCTTCGACTGGGTGATAGAAAACCTTTTAAAAAATGCATTGGATGCTATAAACGGAAAAGGAACTATCAACATAAAAATTAAAAGTATGACAGGACGTGTAATTATTGACATACACGATAGTGGTAAAGGTATCAGCAAACAAAACCTGACGAAAGTTTTTAAACCGGGTTTTACAACAAAGAAAAGAGGATGGGGCCTGGGCCTTTCTCTTGCAAAACGGATTATTGAAAAATACCACAAAGGGCAACTATATGTAAAATCGTCTGAACCAGGCAAGGGAACTACTTTCAGGATTGTTTTAAACGCCTAATCTTCTAATGATAGGATTCATTAAATTTGCAACCCAAATGCGGAGGTGGCGAAACTGGTAGACGCGCTACTTTGAGGTGGTAGTGCCCGAAAGGGCTTGGGAGTTCGAATCTCCTCTTCCGCACAATCCTTCATCAAAAAGTTGAAGGATTTTTTATTTCCTAATTTTATCTTTCTTCATCTTAAATCAAAATAAAAAAAATGTCTTTAATAACCTGCCCTAATTGTAAACATCAATTTGTTGCTGAAGATGCCATCTCAAAATCTCTTGAAAAAGATTATGAGCAAAAATTCAATATTGAGAAGCAAAAATTATTAAAACAATTTTCTGATCAGCAAAAAACGCTCGAAGAACAACAAAAAGAATTTGAAAAAAAGAAAGAAAAGGAAAACGAATTATTTGCTGAAAGAATGCAAAAAGAAAAACTGAAGATGGAAACTGAACTCCAGGAAAAGCTAAGAAAATCCATCAGTACCGATTTTGAAAACCAATTAAAATTATTACAACAATCCAATAACGACAATGAGGAAAAATTAAAGTTAGCAAGACAGAAAGAACTGGAATTTCTCAAAAAAGAAAAAGAACTAAAAACCAAAGAGGAGGAAATGGAAATTGAATTGGAGAAAAAACTTGCGGCTGAAAGATTGCTTTTAACGGAGCAAATAAAAAAACAGGAAAAAGAAAAAAATGAAATAAAAGAAACTGCTTATACACTAAAATTAAAAGAGCTTGAGAAAC
>DASSHD010000077.1:0-2418 GCA_035693085.1 Hanamia sp.
CTTTTTTAATTTTTTCACTGGTATAATAAATACAAATTCCGATTATTTGTTGCTTTACTTTAAAAAGCGTTTAGTCTTAATCGTTATTTTCTGCGAAATATTTATGAAAATATGGTATGGTTTCTATGCCTTTATTAAAATTAGCAATTCCGTATTTTTCATTGGGTGAATGAAGATTATCACTGTCAAGCCCAAAACCCATAAAAATTATTTTTACACCTAATTCTTTTTCGAGAATAGTGCAAATAGGAATGCTACCCCCTCCGTGTACAGGGACAGGAGTTTTTCCAAAAGTAGTTTCTATCGCTTTTTCTGCAGCCTTATATCCTTTGCTGTCAATAGGGGTTATATATGGTTCGCCTCCATGATGTTCAAATGCTTTTACTGTTACTGATGGCGGCGCTATAGAAGTAAAATAATCAATCAGTTTTTTAGTCATTTTTTTTGAGGTTTGCTCAGAGACTAATCTTGACGAAATTTTTGCAGTGGCTTTTGAAGGCAATACTGTTTTAGCACCTTCGCCCTGATAGCCGCCCCAAATCCCATTCACTTCTAATGTTGGACGGATACCTGTTCTTTCATTAGTATTATATCCTTTTTCGCCCCACAATTCTTTTATACCTGTTTCTTTTTTAAATTTATTTTCATCAAATGGGGCTTTATTCATCAACTTTCTTTCTTTTGAAGAAATTTCTAAAACATCGTCATAAAAGCCGGGAATAGTAATGTGATTATTTTTATCATGGCAACTTGCGATCATTTTTGCTAATATCGTTATCGGATTTGCTACAGCCCCGCCATAAGTCCCGCTGTGCAGGTCTCTCTTGGGGCCGGTAACTTCTACCTCTATATAAGACAAGCCGCGAACACCGACATCTAGTGAAGGGTTTTCCAGGCTTTGCATCGAGCTATCACTTATGAGGATCACATCGGCTTTTAGAAGATCTTTATGATCTTTAACAAATTTTCCCAGATTAGGCGAACCTACTTCTTCCTCACCTTCAATTATAAATTTGATATTAGTATGCATGGTATTTGTTTTTACCATCATTTCCAATGCTTTTATATGCATAAAGAACTGTCCTTTATCATCGGCTGATCCGCGGGCATATACTTTCCCGTTTTTTATCACCGGCTCAAAAGGATCGCTATGCCACAGTTCCAGCGGTTCTGCAGGTTGTACATCATAGTGGCCATATACTAAAACTGTAGGCTTATTTTTGTCAATTATCTTTTCCCCATATACTACAGGATGACCGTTGGTTTTCATAACTTCAACTTTGTCTGCTCCTGCATCCAGTAAACTTTTTTTGACGGCTTCAGCGCATTTTTGCATATCTTTTTTACGCTCAGTATCGGTACTTACAGAAGGAATTCGAAGCAGTTCCATCATCTCTTTTAAAAATCTATTTTTATTTTTCTCCTGGTACTTTTTCCATGCATCCATAAAATCTTTAGTCGTTTTTTATTATGAAATAGGGCGAATATAGAACTTTTTAAAAGGATATGTTGTTACTATTAAATTTAACTAAAATCATAAATAAACCATATAAAATATTTGGTTTTGAATATAAGTATGTTTTACATTTGCACCAGATTGCTTTTCAATTTATCAGCCTTTGTTTTAGTTGCATCTTATGGGTGCCTCTATTGCAAAGGCTGAGTCAATTTAGGGCAGTCTCCCTGCTCTCCAAAGGAGGGTTTAAAAAGTAACCGACACCGGGTTTGTAGGATCGGGAGGACAGTAAACAAACAAATTCGATAGATTTTGATGAAAGTTATTTTGAGATGAATTGGTATTTTTCCGGGACCATTTAGTCTTAGGCGGAGCAGGCAGCACTTTTCACGCCTCAAACCTATCTCCCACATATTTCCAATTTACCACTTTCCACCAGTTGTCAATATATTCTGCTCTTTTGTTTTGGTACTTTAAATAATAAGCATGCTCCCACACATCAATACCCAAAAGTGGAAAACCTTTTATATCGCTCATGCTCATTAATGGATTATCCTGGTTGGGAGTAGATCCTATTTTTAAAGTTTTATTATCATTGTAAAGCCACGCCCATCCGCTTCCGAAGCGTGATTTAGCTGCATCATTAAATTGATTTCTGAAGTTTTCGAATGAACCAAAATGGTCATTAATAGCTTCTTTTAATTTTTTTTCAGGGGAGTTGTCGTTTTGTGGTGGCCGCATACATTTCCAGAACATTTCATGGTTATAATGGCCGCCTGCATTATTACGCATTTTAGTGGAGTATTTCGAAAGTGAAGCTAATATTTCTTCTACAGTTTTTCCTTCTGCATCTTCTGCCTGTGCGGCTTCTTTCAGATTTTTAGAATAACCTGCTGCGTGTTTGGTATAATGGATTTCCATGGTTTGTGCATCAATCACATTTTCCAAAGCATCATATTTAT
>DASSHD010000078.1:0-2183 GCA_035693085.1 Hanamia sp.
CAGCAATATAAATACGCAGGCAATTATCTTGACAGAAGAGAAGCGCTTGAATATTTTGCAAAAAATAAACTGAGCGATTTGTCTCTTGGCTTAAATGACAAATATTATGGCTTGCGTCTATTGACTTTAGAAAACCTGGAACAACAAAATGGTTACACAGTTCCTTCGGTGCTAAAAGTAGTAGAGGAAATGGCTGTAAAAGATCCTAACAAAAAAGTGCAGGCTAAAGCGATTGAAATACTGGCAAAGATGAACGATACAAAATACCTGCCTTTGTTTGAAAAATATGTAAATGATTCGTCTTATTCCGTAGCAGGCGCAGCGCTTGAAGGTCTTATCAGTCTGAACCCTGAAAATGCACTTGCCCTCGCAAATAAATACAGAAATGATGCATTAGGGAAATTAGGAGACGTAGTTGCGGATATAATTTTACAAAATGCGACCGAAGAAGACTTTAATTTTTTATTTAATCATTTCAAAGATGAAGCACTCTCAGAAGAAAAAATTGAAAGCGCTTTTAAATTTGAAAATTACCTGATCACATTTACAAATCCTGATAATGTAAGAAAGGGGGTTGATGAAATTATGAAATTCAGAGCACAACTGTCACAGCAAGACAGGAGTGGTCTTGATCCTATATTTAAAGAGGGTTTTAATAGAATAAGCGCTGCTCAACAAGCTAATGGGAATACGGAATTGGCTAATTATATTAATGGGTTGTTGAAATAATTGGCCTCGCGGTCACACGTCTGACAAATTATTTCCATAAAGGAATCCTGATTCAAGAATTTTTTTGGATCAGGATTTTTTGTTGGGGATTACAGTCTTGATCTTTTGTACAATTATAAATCTTTCTGATCAGACGGAAGACCATCAGACCTGAAAGATTGTTGGAGTAAACAAAGAAATATTGGTAATTTAAATTTTACTTTTTTTGAGGAAAACATAGATACCCTCTCTCAAAAAAAGGAAAGTCAAAAAAAATCGTCTTCGCTATACATTATTATTACCATTTATGTTCCTAATTCCTCTCATTACTAAATCATTTCCGCCGCAGGATAATTAGCGCTTAAAAAATTGTTTGCCGTTTATAATTTTATTATGGCTATTCCATCTCCTTTTGAATAAGTAATTACGACAAATAGTATAAGCTCAATTTTTTTAAAACCCAATTGCGAAAATTAATAAGAAAGAATATTTCTTTTATTAAAATTGGTGTTTCCGGAAAAAATGGCCAATAGTCCTCTTTTTGAGTGGAAGGTTAATCGTTGGGGTTAATATGTTTAACTAAAAAAATGGTTTACCCACTCAAGTATCCCTCCAATCACCATAAACGATTTTATAAATGTTTAGGCAGTTTTCATTCTTGCGAAAAATTTCTCCTTAAAAAATAAATTTCTTTAAACAAAAACATTTAATCATGAAACTATTATTACTTTTCGCATTGCTCTTAATTTACTCTGAAGCGCAGCCTCAGTCTAATATTTCAGGAGTAATGGAAGATAGCCTTGATAGAAAGCTTGATAACGTAAACGTGCTCCTGTTGAGAGCCGCCGATTCCGGCCTGGTGAAAGGTATGCTTACCGATGCAAACGGATTTTTTTTATTCAAGGGTATTCCAACAGGAAACTATTTTATCAAGTCAAGTTATACGGGTCTTAATCCGTACAATTCAGAAACTTTTTTCATCTCAGCGGGCAACGGTAAAAATGTCGGCGTGATTCATCTTTATCAAAACAATGAGAAATTAGAAGAGGTAAAAGTAGCCGCAAAGAAACCGTTGTTTGAACAAAAAATTGACCGGCTTATTATTAATGTTGCCAACAGCATTACGTCAGCAGGAAGTACGGCGCTTGAGATTTTAGAAAGATCTCCGGGCGTGATCGTGGATCATCAGAATAACGTCATCACTATGAATGGAAAAGATGGAGTGGTATTAATGATTAACGGGAAGATGAGCCATCTTCCGGTGAGTGCTGTAGTAGAAATGTTATCAGGCATGAGTTCAGGCAACATAGAAAAAATAGAACTGATAACCACTCCGCCTGCCAATTTTGATGCTGCCGGAAATGCAGGCTACATCAATATTGTATTAAAGGAAAACAATAATATAGGAACAAATGGATCTTATAACTTATCCCTCGGATATGGAAAAGGACTGGTAAGCGGTGCAGGCATCAATT
>DASSHD010000079.1:0-8410 GCA_035693085.1 Hanamia sp.
GAAGTTGGAAAAGATCATATCAAAAGGCCCCTTCTGCTGCAATTTCTCTAATTCTGTAAATGAACATAATTCATAGCTGATTAATTTTTCAAATTGAAAAGCCTTAATCTTTTGTTTCATTACATGGAGCATTCCTGCTGAGATATCAGTAGCATGAACCTTGCAATTTTGTTGCGCCATCCAGATAGCATCTTCACCGGTGCCGCTGTTTAATTCTAAAATAAATTGGCCGGCAGAAAGGTATTTTATCAAATGCTCTCTGACTCTTTGTCTTTTGTATTGAATTATCAAATCACCGGCATACAATTCGTCAAAGATTTTTGACTGATGAGTAAATGCCCTGGCGGCAAGCCTTTCATTAGCATTTATATTGCTACTATTCATTTTGATATTCAAGTTGATGCAATTTTATTTTTCCAATAAATGCAGCAGGAACATAATAAATTCCAGAGATTGCTTTCTTTAGAGTCGGAAGATTTGCTTTAACCGGATTTGCAAATAATTGCCTGGCATTTTCAATTGACAAATGTTTGTGAAAACATTTGTGAACATAACTATGAAGTTGTTTATAAAATGCAGGTTGATAGGTATTACGAAACAATAATGCCATTTCACTGGAATCAGTCCAATTGGTTTTTTCTTTCAATTGAGATTTTACTCTTTCAAAAAAAACGGTTCCTGGTAATGGATATGAAACAGAAATGCCAATTTCATAAGGCAGTAATTCATTGATCATTGAAATGGTTTTTTCAATATCCTCCCAGGTTTCCCCGGGATAGCCAAATTGAATAAAGAAACTAGGCTTGATTCCATTCATTTTCAACAATCGGGTGGCTTCAAAAATTTGCGTAACGGTAGTCCCTTTATCCATTGCGTCCAGGATTTTTTGTGAGCCGCTTTCTGCGCCCATCCAGATATTATCACAACCTGCCCGCGCAAGATCTTTGATATTGTCTTCCTTTAAAAGCAAGTCAACCCTGCCCTGCATTTTGAATTTAAAAGAAAGTTGTTCTTTTTCAATGAGATCGGCAAATTCTTTTATCCATCCGGGTTTCAATCCAAAAATATCATCGCAAAACCAAATGTGATCAAAATTATATTTTGCTTTCAACATCTTTAATTCGTCTATCACATTTCGTGGTGAACGGGTATTGTAACGATTCCCATAAATTGGTTTTGCACACCAGTTACATTTAAAAGGGCAACCTCTTGTAGTACTCATATTTATTGAAAAATATCCTGCGTGCTTCAACCACGATTTCCGGTAAGGCTCCATATCAATAATATCCCAGGCTGGAAATGGGAGCTCGTCCAATTCTTTTATTACATTTCGTTTCGTAGTTTTAATGATTGAATCATTTTTTATAAAGGCAAGCCCCTCAATGTTTAGTAAATCAGTTTCATTTCTTTGAATTGAATTGACCAGCTTCAACAAAGTAATTTCTGCTTCACCCAATAAAACAAAATCAGCGCCTTCTTTTAAATACATTTCAAATCTGTCTGTAGCGTCTGAGCTGGAAACTATAACGAAACATCCGCGCTCTTTTGCAAAATGAATCATTTTAAATGCCGCTTCCCGCATGTTGGTAAGGCACATCTTGGTGAGATAATTAAAACCATCATCATAGATTACAAAAAATTTCGGATTACACCCCTGTAGAACCGGAATCACTTCATCAGGCTGATGAGCGAACATGGTATCAAATAATGAAACCTGGTAACCATTTTGCCTCATAAATGAAGCAGCATATAAAGTGCCCAAAGGCGCGTAAGGATGACCTATTGACCACTGTTTCGGATCGAAACGAAGAAAATAAGAGTGAGAAAAAAGGATATTATTCATTTATAATAAGCTGCATTTTGTACTTTAAAAACCTTACTTCACATTCATCGTTCATATCATAATTCTTTAATGCTTTTTCGATTTCAGTAAACCGATAAATAATAAAGATTTTTATTTTTATACTTTTCCTTTAATCGTGTTTTATCAAACTTCAATTGTAAACTTTGACTTCACAATTAGCCGTTACGATTTTTAATTACGATCCAATAAAATGGGTTTCTTTTTAGCAATAATTTATTGATCCAGGAATGTGGATCGTATAAAATTTCAAAATTGAAGAATCCTAATTCATGAAAACTATGATGGAAATAAAACCTTGACATTTCAGGGAATCCCAAATCAGAAAAATATTTTTTTGTTCTTTGTTTCGCTACCGAAATTCCATCCCTGGTATAAAAATGAGTATCAAGAATATGTATTTCACCCTGCAGTGTTAAATAAGGTAAAACAGTTTTTACAATTTCTTTCAATGATTTAAAGTATTGGATAGAAGCCGCGAAAACAATTAAGTCAAACTTTTTATCTGCAAGAATACCGGAATGAATATCTCCGGCTACAAAATTCAAATTATGTTTTCGGCGAAATACTTTTTGGGCTTGTTTAAGTTCAAACCTGTTTATATCAATACCAATAACTTCTCCTTTAGCCACTGAAGATAGTTGAGCCGCTAACCACCCGTTACCGCAACCGACTTCCAGTATATCGCATACATGCCCATTCTTTTTTATGTAATTTAAAAGGTTGTTGCACGAATCTTTTCGAATTTCCCATTCTTTAAAATGCGAATGAGAAGCAGGAACTACAGGTAGTTTGGCAATTTCCTTTTCAGTAAATATTCTGCCTTCCTTTTTCCTTAAGGAAATATATAATTTTTCAAATTCATTATTATTGAATGAATCCTGCTGCAGAAAAAAACCATTTATAATTTTCAAATTATTCAAATTCGGTTTTATTGTAAATTAAAGGAACTGTATTTCAACAAGGGTGGATTTCCAGATAATTTCTATAAATAGTTAACGCAATCCCTTGTTTCAAGGTTGCTTTTTAGGCACGGTCGGAAGTCTTTTCCCAAAATCAAAACCTTCAGGTTTAATTTGGTAAATATTATTTTTTTCCCAGACAGTTTTTGTCTCACTAATAATACGCAGATACAGGTGATTATCCAAAGCGAACCTTGTTATCATTAATATATCACAATCCTCCGAAAGTATCATTAATACTAAGGATTCCCTATGAATATAATTTTTTAAACTGCTAAATAACTTTTGAAAATATTTTCCGTTTTCCCCACCATACCAGGCATATTCTGCATAAGACGCAGGATTTTTTTTGTAATACGGCGGGTTAATGGCTATGATATCAAATGATTGCTGAGGAATGGATTGGAATAAATCAGACAAAATAATGTTTAATTGCACATTATTTAAAATCTGATTTTTTTTCAGATATTCTATTGCAATTGGATTAATATCTGTTGCAGTTACTTTTGCGGTTTTTCTTGCCACATAGATTGATATTAATCCACTTCCGGCGCCTAATTCTAAAAATGACTTTTGTTGTACATCTAAATGACTGATATATTTCAATAATATTTTTGTGCTAAAAAAAAATCCCGGATGAAATACCGACGTCGGAATAATAAGACGAATATTTTTATATTTATAAATCCGGGGTTTGGATAAATATTTTGAGAGTAATGGTTTGTAAATTTTCCCAGTTAGGTATTTTAAAATTTTCATTTCTTGATGGTTTAAAAACCCTCAATTTCAGGTTGACGATATTTCCAAAGGGTCTGTAGTGCTTTCAATTCATAAGGTTTCCAATAGAAATTGGTTTTATACCGTATCGCAGAAAAACCGTGAATTATTTTGCGTTTAAACCTATTTAACCTTACATCAGAAACAGTAGGAAAGTAGCCATTGAGCACAATCTCAAAATTTTTAATTTTATCAATCATCGCAGGAGTAAGCCAGGGAGTCATAGGATTTTTTCTCAAATCAAAATTTTCCCATTCATGGCTAATCCAGTCTTCTAATTTTTCAGGGAAACAAAAACCGGATGCCTGCGCTTTTTTGTACATTTCCGAACCTTCTGTTGGCACAGGGCTATACACATAAATAATAATCTCAGTCCGCGGATTAATTTCCTTTATTTGCCTGATAAAGGCGATATCAAAATCTATTTGCTTCATTACTTCTTCCGGTGTATCGGCGGGCGTACCTAATACGAATGAGTATTCCGGAATAATATCAAACTTAGCCATCCGTGAAGCAAATGCTTTTATTTGGGCGCCCGTTTGGGTACCACCCTTGTCCATTTTTTTCAGAATTTCGTCATTGCCGGTTTCGGCGCCGAAGAAAATCATTTTGCATCCGGCATCACGCATTATTGATAATGAATTATCCGAATACTTATTAATCGTATCAATCCTTCCTTCGCCCCACCATACCATATTTTCAAACTTTATAAGATGCGAGAATTCTACTGTTCTTTTTTCCGAAACAAAAAAATTATTATCGTGAAATTCAATAGCATTTCCTCCGAAGTTTTCCTTCAGATATTTAATATCATTAAATATTTTTTGAGCGGATTTTCCTTTCCACCGGGCGTTATAAATCGGTACCACTGCACAGAATGAACAGGTAAATGGGCAGCCAATGCTGGAATGGTATGCGATGGTTTTAGTACCAAGATAAGTATTGCCTAAATATTTTTTAATAGGGTAAAAGGAATTTAATTTTTGATAAGGCAATGATGGCAAAGAATCCTGGTCATACAATTCATCTTTTTTGGTTTTGATAATTTTATCCTCTGATTTGTAAATCAAATTTGGGATAAGGTCATAAGATTGATTTTTTTCCAAAGCCTTTAATAAAGCAGGAAAACATTTATCCCCCGGACCATTTACAATAAAATCAACATAACCGGAATCCAAAACTACTTTCGATTGATTAGATGGAAAATATCCTCCCCAGATGGTTTTTATTTCCGGATAATTTCCCCTGATTATTTTTGAAATAGGAATTGCCTGTTTAAGTTGTGGGCCAGGCATGCAAGTGCAACCAAAGTAAGCAAATTCTCCGGAGGATAAATAATCAAATATTTTTTCAAAAGGTTCTGTTTCCAGGTTGCCATCTACAATCGCATAATCAAATATTCCTTCAATAGAGGCTGCGATTGAAAGAATTGAATTCGGTATTCGTGGTTTTGAATTAGCGCTCCTTGGGTTAAATAATAAAATCTTTTTCATGTTTAAAATCAAGTTACGCATTTGCGCATGTAGGGCATAGCATTAAAATCATGTTTAAGATTTCATGAAAAATTACTGAAATATCTTCTGCTTTTATAAAGCGTAAATATTGATGATTAGGTTGCTTTTCAGGAAAGGCTAAATTGGATTTTAAAAGGATACGCCATTAGAAAATAAGTTTGTCCATTCAAACTATTGTTGGCACGATGTCAGCAGTAAAGCAACAAATAATCAGGATTCTTATTCTGAAGAATTGATGAAAATGATAAGGATTTAAGGCCGCTATTTTATCCTCAAAGGGTAATGAAAGAAATATTATTAATTGTCTGCAAATTCATTTTAGCGCGTTCCCTATAGACATTTCTCACGTTGGCATTCAAAATCCGTTTTATCACCAATGAATGCTTTTATTTGAGGTAATAATTCTTTTGTTGCAGTAATCAAACAATTAAATGCTTTTTGTAATTATTTGTTAGACTATTGAAAAACTATCAACAAAAAAATAGTTGAAAGCAACCAATAATAAATAAACAACGTTAGCTGATATAAACAAAAAACAATCAGTAAAAAATGAGAAAAAATATAGAGAACCCAGATTGAGAAAGAATGTTGTTTGTTACTTATTCAGGATTTGTTCTCTTTATATTTCATAAAGGTGAATAGCTATAATTAATCAACCATTATTTAAAATTTAAAAAAAATGAAAAAACTATTTTCTATGGGGATAGTATTGTCCGTACTTGTTTTATCAATAAACAGTTGTAAAAAAACGAATCCCGTTACCATGCCTGTCAACTCCGGTAATGATATCAACCTGGCAAATAATGCTACGTTGGGCAACTATCTTACCAACAAACAAGGGCTTACATTATATATGTTTGCCAATGACGCAGATAGTACAAGCTCCTGTACCGGTGGATGCGAAGCTATATGGCCTCCGTTTACTGATGATTTATCCACAGCAAAATTAGATGCAGGATTATCAGCAAGCGATTTTGCTACCATAACAACTTCAGATGGCAAAAACCAGGTTACTTATAAAGGCTGGCCATTATATACCTATTCTCCTTCGGTTTCTGATGGCAATGGTAATACAAGTAACAAGCCTGAAGCTGCAGGCTCAACAAAAGGTGATGGCGTAGGTGGTGTATGGTTTATTGCAAAGCCCGATTATACTATTATGCTTGCAAATAAGCAATTAACAGGTTTGGATGGGAACAATTATAAAAGTGATTACACTCTGGGTACAGGTAAAACAATCTATTTCACGGATGGAGGGGGAAGAACCCTTTATACTTTTGCTCTTGATAGTTTTAATATTAATAAATTTACAAAGCCCGATTTTTCAAATAACTCTGTATTCCCAATCTATGAACAGAGTCAGATTGTAGTGCCTTCCACTTTAGATAAAACTTTGTTTGGAACAATTTCTGTTGCGGGTAAAATGCAAATGACCTACAAGGGATGGCCATTATATTACTTTGGCCAGGATACCGGTCGTGGATCAAACAAGGCCGTGAGTGTGCCCCATCCTGGTATTTGGCCTGTGGCTGTGGGAAATATTCCTGAGGCTTCAAAATAGCTTTTAGTTTTTGGGTTATAAGCGAATCGAAAAAGGCAGGTATAAAACTTGTCTTTTTTCGATTTTTAAACACTTAATGCGAGTTTCAAAAAAATTGTTTTGAACAGGCTTAAGGGAAGTTTCCTTTTACGGATAAGAATATTTCAAAGTTATTACGCCACTCATTTCTTTGTCGGTCATTGTAGCCCGGCACAACAAATGATAAACAAAAGATATTATCCATTGACTTGTATTCTTTATGAAAAGTGATGAGAACACCCAAAAATTGAGAAGGGCATTTCAAAATGTCGTTTTTTTTATTGCCTCACCGCTGCCTTTGCCAGCACCCAATTTAGATATCAATTTGTTTTCGTATCAGTATTTTTGCAGTTTCATTTGTTGACCATTGTAAGAGTAAGTCATTTTACAGTTTTTTGCAAAAATCAGATAGAAAAATTTTGAAGAGGCAAATAGCTTAATATCAGAATGAATCAAACAACCTGAAACCACTTTTAATCAATGAAACAACACGTCCCTAACATTCAACTTTAACAGACATTATAAAAATGACAGAACCGATAAACATAAAAACAAATTGTGATGTTCCTGCGCTTTGGCAAGAACATAAAAGCGAGTTGAGGAATTTTATTTTAAAAAGAGTAAAGGACCAGGACCTGGCTAATGACATTTTACAAGATGTTTTATTGAAAGTTTACAACTTCTGCATATCAAAATCGGGAGTAAGAAATATCAGGAGCTGGCTTTTTCAAATAGCACAAAATACAATTACAGACAAATATCGCAAGGAATCAAAATTTACCAACTTAGACAATTTTACAGAAATTGAAAACGAAGACCCAAACCTGGCATTTCGCGAAGCAACAAATTATATTTTGCCAATGCTTGACTTTTTACCAGAAGAGTACGCTATACCTTTAAAACTTGCAGATATTGATAACATGAAACAGGCAGAAATCGCTCATAAACTCAATCTTACCTTGTCTGCAACAAAATCAAGGATTCAGAGGGCAAGGCAATTACTAAAGGCTGAGTTTATTACTTGCTGCCATTTTGAAACTGACAAACAAGGTAATATAATTTCATTTGAAATTAAGGATAATTGTGAGCCCTTGCAAAAAATCAAAAAGGAATTACAAAAATAATTTGCGTCTTTTTTATACCCTTTACGTCTTGATTGTGAATATAAAAATTCATTCACAATTAAATTTAAAAAAATGAAAAGATTTCACGTTCACGTAAGAGTGAAAAACCTTAATGAAAGTATCCAATTTTACAATGCTTTATTCAATTCACAACCAACAGTAATTAAATCCGACTATGCAAAATGGATGTTGGAAGACCCAAGAATAAATTATGCAATTTCAACAGGGCATAATGAAAACGGTATTGAGCATTTGGGCATTCAACTTGAAAGCGAAACTGAACTACATGAAATATTTGCTAATATGCAAAAAGCAAAAGGTACTGTAAGAGAAGAAGGAGAATGTACTTGTTGCTATTCAAAATCTCAAAAAAGTTGGATAACCGATCCACAAGGCGTTGATTGGGAAGCCTTTTACACACACGGCACAGCAACAGTTTATGGTGAAGGTATTAATGCAAGGCCAGCGCCTGAAGTAATGGAACAATGGACAGGGAATGATAGTAAAAATGCCACCATTGAAAATCCTATTGCTGTTAATGAAAAGAATTTTGATAAGGGAGGTGGCAATAAATGACAACAACAGTTCTTCTT
>DASSHD010000080.1:0-2315 GCA_035693085.1 Hanamia sp.
AGATGGGAGTGAGCGGCCCGATAGCAATGGTAGTAGCTGGCCTCATCACGGGCAACAAAAGTATGGACAAAGGTATGAGTGATAGCACGCGCGATTATATTGGTAAATTCTGGGAAATGATTGATGAAGTAATGAACGCGATT
Organism: Hanamia sp.; assembly: GCA_035693085.1. GTDB lineage: Bacteria > Bacteroidota > Bacteroidia > Chitinophagales > Chitinophagaceae > Ginsengibacter. The sequence goes on from DASSHD010000080.1 coordinate 144, forward strand.
TTATTTCTCCTGATTGGCTTTGAGATGCTGGTGATCCCATTTAATCTTACATTATTCTGGTTAGGATGTATTGCCATTGTTATTGTTTTATTTGGCCGCCTAGTATCAGTTTATTTACCAATCATGGTTTTGCGATATAAAAATTCGTTTCCAAAATCTGCCATTCCTATTCTTACATGGGGAGGTTTACGTGGCGGCATTTCTGTGGCGCTTGCCTTGTCGCTTCCCAAATATATGTATGGAGAAATGTTTGTATCCATCACTTACATTATTGTGTTATTTTCAATTATAGTTCAGGGGCTTACTATCGGAAAGTTAGCAAGAAGGTTGGCTGCAGGAGAAAAGAGTGGAAAGGCTCCTCTGAAAAGCAATGAATATTAATCCGGTACCGGTAATTAGTATGCTTTGGAATATTTTACGTGAATATTTATATAATTGAGTTGTCCCTGTGAGAAAATAAATCTGGAGTTTACTTGTAATAAATTCCTGGAACAAACATTTTTGAAAGTCGTCTTCATTTAAAGGTTCAATTAAAAAGTTAGTGAATGTTTTGTCGAATCAAGAAATTAAAATTCGATTTTTGCTTCATTGCTTGTTGTTCAATTTTCTAAAAACGAATTGTTCATGCTCAATGTCCAAAATATAAATCTTTCCAAAATTATAAAACGGCTGGAGTTAATAAAGAGCCTGATTTCATTGGAGTAAGAAGAGGACTTTTCGATACCTTGCATTTAATTATAATTGGAATGAGAACATTTATACTTTTTATATTTTCCATGATTATTTACTCAAGTATATTTTGCCAAAAAGTTCTTTATGGGATTAACGTAGATAAAGATTATCCACAAATAAAAAACCAGAAAGAAATAAAGCTTAAAGATAATTTAGTATTTTCTTGTGCTACTATTCAATCAAAAGGGGATGAAATTACTTTTTCGATATTTTGTGATTGCTGTGCATTGCCTAAACACCCACCGAAAAATTATGGTAGGGTTTTAATTGATTTAAAAAAAATATTTGGACAACCGATTAACATTTATTCTGATTCAAATTTAGTTACAAAAGAATCTCATTTATTCATCTGGAAAAGCCATCAAAAAAATGGTTACTTTTTTGTTCTTTATAATGTTGGGATGGTTTTTATAGACATAGTAAAAGAAAATGATGAAGAAGCAATAAATAACCAAATCGCAAAAACTCTTGCCGATTATAGAAGTGGTTCGAATTGGAAATTTTATATTAACGGTTCAGAACTTAATATGAAGGTTGAATTAATAGATTACATAAATAGTTTTTAATACAGAAGTGTTCTAAAAAAGTAAAAATAGATTGGATACTAGCAAACGATGAACCTAACAATGACAGAAATTACTTTAGTTGGTATCATTCTGACTTTTGTCGTTGGAATAATAAACCTTTTAATCTCTATTCAGAATTCAAAAAAAACAATCTTCATTAATTCAATTACTGCTTCACGAATTAAGTATATTAACGATCTTAGAAATACTATTTCTAAATTTTGTGGTCTAGTTTCTAGCTATAATTTGAAAGTAAACAAACTGAATGAAGATGAACTATTTCAATTGCAAAAAGAAGCAGACACGATTAAATTTCAATTAAAATTATATCTAAATCCTGAAGACAATTATTGGGACAACGAGATAATGAATTGTATTGATGCCATATTACAAAACACTGATAAAAATCCCTTACCAAAAATTGATCAACTTATTATATTGACACAATATTTATTAAAATTAGAATGGGAAGGTGTGAAACTAGAGTCTGAGAAAGGGATTCTTTCTGAATTGACAAAAAAGGAATTGTACAAAAAATACATGAATCTTCACAAAATAAAAGTCAAACAAAACACTCAATTTTCAGAATGAAGTAATTTTATTCCTCCCCCAATCTTTTTCTTTTTTATTCCAATCTATTCCCCTACTCTTGCACTCCCAAAAAAAAGTTCTTTATAGAATCCCGATATCGGGAAAGAATGGGAGTTTCAAAACATTATAGATTTACATACGGTAATAATCAAAAAATCAGGAATCAAGTTTCTTTGTCCGTTTGTTGGGCAGCTTGCTGACTGCTAAAATTCATCCACACCTTATAACCTTAGTAATAGCCGCAACTTCCGCGACGTCAACCTTATTACTTTCATTTTTGCGC
>DASSHD010000081.1:0-2129 GCA_035693085.1 Hanamia sp.
ATACGTAAATAAAAAATAATGAACATTGCAGTTATAGGAACCGGATATGTGGGATTGGTAACAGGGACGTGTTTTGCAGAAACAGGAAATATGGTTACCTGTGTTGATATTGATCAGGATAAAGTAGAAAGATTATCATCAGGAAAAATTACCATTTTTGAGCCTGGACTTGAAAAAATTTTTGAAAGAAACAGTAAAGAAGGAAGATTGAAATTTACCACCTCGCTGGAAGAGGGAATAAGAGATGCGCGCATCATTTTTTTAGCATTGCCAACACCGCCTGACGGAGATGGCTATGCTGATCTGAATTTTGTATTAGGCGTATCAATGAATATCGGAAAGCTTTTGAAAAAAGATGATTATAAAATTATTGTTGATAAAAGTACTGTGCCTGTAGGTACTGCAGAAAAAGTGCGCTACGTTATTTTACAAAGTGCCATGGAAACTGGTATTGACAATGCGGAAGAATTATTTGACGTGGTTAGTAATCCTGAATTTCTGCGCGAAGGAGTTGCGGTGGATGATTTTATGAAACCTGACCGTGTGATTATCGGCACTACTTCCGAAAAAGCAAAAAATGTTTTAGGACAATTATATGCGCCGTTTGTTCGACAGGGAAATCCGGTAATTTATATGGATGAAAAATCTGCAGAACTTACCAAATATGCGGCTAATTCATTTTTGGCCACAAAAATCTCTTTCATGAATGAAATATCCCAATTGTGTGAAAAGCTTGGCGCCGATGTGGATATGGTTCGCAGAGGAATGGGTAGTGATGGAAGAATTGGAAGAAGATTTTTATTTCCAGGTATAGGTTATGGCGGGAGTTGTTTCCCTAAAGATGTAAAAGCATTGTCCAAATCTGCACAGCAAGCCGGTTACAATTTTAAAATACTGGAAGCGGTGATGGATGTAAATGAAAATCAGAAAATACATCTGTTGTCTAAAATAAAATCTTTCTTCAGCAACGATTTGAAAGGAAAGAAAATCGCATTATGGGGATTAGCTTTTAAACCCAATACAGATGATATCCGCGAAGCGCCTGCATTAAAAATTATTGAAGAGCTAATCAGAGAAGGCGCTCTGGTTACTGCTTATGATCCTGAGGCAATGAAGAATGTAAAAAGGGAAATAGGCGATGCTATTTCTTACGCAGAGAATCAATATGAAGGTCTGAAAGATGCTGACGCATTGGTGATAGCCACGGAATGGAGTGAATTCAGAACACCCGATTTCAATAAAATAAAATTGCTTTTAAAAAGTCCTGTTATTTTTGATGGGCGCAATCTTTTTGAATTGTATCAATTAAAAGATTTGGGCTTCCATTACGAAAGCGTGGGAAGGGCGGCGGTTAAAATTGAGCATTGAGCATTGAATATTAAAAATCAATAGTTGAATTGGATTATATGGGAATAAAAACTTCGGATTCAAAAAAAAAGCGGATTCTGATTACCGGTGCAGCGGGCTTTTTGGGCTCCCATCTTTGCGATAGATTCGTCAGGGAAGGCATGCATGTTATTGGTATGGATAACCTTATTACAGGTGATTTAAAAAATATTCAACATCTTTTCAAACTGGAGCATTTTGAATTTTATCATTGTGATGTTTCAAAATTTATTCACGTGCCCGGCAAACTGGATTATATTTTACATTTTGCTTCTCCTGCAAGCCCCATAGATTATTTGAAAATTCCAATTCAAACTTTAAAAGTTGGTTCGCTTGGAACACATAATTGTCTTGGTTTAGCACTTGCAAAAAAAGCAAGAATTTTGGTTGCTTCCACTAGTGAAGTTTATGGTGATCCGTTAGTGCATCCGCAAACAGAAGATTATTGGGGAAATGTAAATCCCATCGGCCCACGAGGAGTGTATGATGAAGCAAAGCGTTTCCAGGAAGCTATTACCACGGCATATCACACCTTTCACGGATTAGAAACCCGGATCGTGAGAATATTTAACACCTACGGGCCGAGAATGAGATTGAACGATGGTAGAGCTTTGCCAGCGTTTATCGGACAATCTTTGCGTGGTGAAAATCTTACAGTATTTGGCGATGGTAGCCAAACAAGAAGTTTTTGTTATGTGGATGATCTAATAGAAGGAATTTATCGCCTGCTGATGAGTGATTAT
>DASSHD010000082.1:0-2944 GCA_035693085.1 Hanamia sp.
GCAAATTACACTAGGTAAAATACGAAGCATTCGTGTAACGGTTATCGGGCAGGCAAAAAAACCGGGGACTTTCACGGTTTCCTCTCTTACAACATTATATAATATTCTTTATTTGTGTGGCGGCCCTACTCCGATGGGAAGTTACAGGGATATCACGGTGATCAGGGGAAATGAGGTAAAACGAACAGCTGACCTGTACGATTTTTTAGTAGATGGAAATAACAAAGACAACATACTGCTACAGGAAGGTGATGTAATAAGAATCCCGTATTACAAAAACCGGGTTACTATCACGGGGAATGTAAAAAGACAGGGGAAATTTGAAATGCGTGATAATGAAACCTTTGGCGATCTTCTCAGATACTGCGGCGGCTTTACTGATACTGCTTACAGGGGAGCAGTGACTGTTGTTCGAATTACACCTACTGAGAAAGAGATTATAGATCTGGATGCCAAACAATTTGATTCTTTTAAAATAAACGGAAGCGATAAATATATCGTGCGAAAACTACAGGATGTTTTTGCAAACCGTATCGTAATTTCAGGTTCTGTTTTAAGGCCAGGTCAGTATGAACTAGCTCCGGGGCTTACCATTAAATCGCTTATTGAAAAGGCAGGAGGTTTTACACGCGATGCCTATACCAAAAGAATATCCGTATTCCGGTATTTTCAAAATAAAATGCCAACGATGGTTTCAGTTGATCTTGATTCCCTCTCTGGCAATAATAAGGATATCGCATTAATAAAAGATGATTCTGTAGCTGTTCATTCTATTTTTGAATTTAATGATTCTTCTCATGTTTCTATTGAAGGAAATGTAAGAAAACCGGGACTTATTTTATGGAGAGAGAATATGTCGCTACGTGATCTTCTTCTTACAGCAGGAGGCATTTCCGAGTTTGGCGATTCTTCAACCATAGAAATATCACGAAGAATTCGAAACGCAAATGTGGGTATTGCCAATCACAATGAAAGCCGGATTTTTAATATTAATCTTGCCGATAAAAATGAACATTCTGAAGATGTTTTATTACAACCCTATGATATAGTAATTGTGAAAACTTTACCGGGTTACAGCCCACAAAGGACTGTATTAGTATTAGGCGAAGTAAAAAGCCCCGGCAGATACGGATTAGAGAATAGTGGCGACAGAATAAGCGATGTACTTGAAAGGGTTGGCGGCTTTAAAGCCTCTGCAGACAGTTCTTCTATCACCATACGCCGCAGAATAAAATCCAACCTCACAACGGCTGAAAGAGAAAAACTATTTCAAAGGATACTCAATATAAATCCCGACAGCCTGTCACTTCATCCAAGGTTAAAAGATGAAATATACAAATCTTATGACCTTATAAGCGTAGATCTTACTACTGCATTATCAAATCCAAAAAATTCTGATAACCTGGTTTTGGAAGACGGCGATGTACTTACCATTAACAGAAGTTCTAATCTTGTAAAAATATCGGGTGAGGTCTATAACCCTACCATCATACCATATAAGGCTCACAAAAATTTAAAATACTATATACAACAGGCTGGAAATTTTACACCTTATGCAAGAAAAACAGGATCTCTGGTAATATACCCCGATGGGAAAGCAGCTTCTGTAAAGCATTTTTTATTTTTTAAATCTTATCCATCGGTAACGGCCCGCTCAGAGATTTTTGTGCCCCAAAAGGTTAAGAGTAACAGGCAAAGACTGGGAGTAGGAGAAATGGCGTTAATAGTTTCAGCATTAGGCATACTGGCAAGCGTCATTAAATTTTAACTTCTCAAAAAAAGATATATTAATTTTTTATAGCCATGAGTTTAGCAGAAAATGAAAAAGTTATTAATTCAGATTATAGTAATATGGCTGCCAGAAACTTAACTCTTCTTTTCAGAGCTTTATTAAAAAAATGGTGGCTCATTGCAATTATAGGATTAATAGCAGGGCTTACCGGTATATATTATGCAGGCAAACAAAAAATTACATATCAAAGCCGATTAACTTTTGCTTTGGATGGAGGCGATGGAGCCGGGCTTTCGGGAGCAGCCAGCCTTGCAAGCCAATTTGGTATAAATATCGGTACAGGAGGTAATGAATTGTTTGCAGGAGACAATATTGTTGAAATAATGAAAAGTAGAAGAATGGTAGAACAAACTTTACTTTCGATAGATACTTTTGATAATAAGCCTGTTACATTTGTTCAGTATTTTCTTGATCAGAATAAGGACCCAAAAGCTAAAACTTCCAAAGCAAAAGATATTCGTTTTCCCGTTGGACAACCCAGGTCCCAATTTACCTATCAACAGGATAGCGTTCTGTTTAATTGCTATAATAAGTTTGTACAATCCTACATTGTAGCCGGTAAACCAGATAGAAAATATAATATCTATGAGGTAAATGTCACCAACTTTAATGAAAAATTTACGAAAGATTTTACTGACAGGCTTGTTGCGGAAACAAATGATTTTTATATTGGAATCTGTACCCAAAAAGCCAAACAAACTCTTGATATATTAGAGCAGAGAGTAGATACTATGAAAAGAAAAGTCAATTCAAGTATAGGCGGCAAAGCAGAAATACAGGATGTGAATCTAAATCCGGCTTTTTCTGCTGCTGCGGTTCCTATTCTTAAAGAACAGGCAAATATACAGGTGTACAGTAGTGCCTATGCCGAAATGTTCAAAAATCTGGAAATAGCAAAGTATCAATATCTTAAACAGATACCATTAATGCAAATAATTGATGCTGCCAACTACCCCATGAAAAAAATAAAAGTGGGTAGATTAAAAACTGCTATAGAATTTGCTTTTGTTGCCTGTTTTATCACACTACTGGTGCTATGGATCATTAATTTATTCAAATTAAAAACGATTAATTCATAAAGAATGAATGCAATAGTAAATTAAAACTTATTTTATTCAGAAAAATAGTCATTAATACTTTCATTTAAAAAAC
>DASSHD010000083.1:0-8708 GCA_035693085.1 Hanamia sp.
CGGGCGGGCACCTGTGTCCCTATTCATCAAACTTTATGAAAAGTACAAAGCTTTACAAGATCCTATTTCTATAATCTTGAAATATCAATATCCAAAAAAAATTGATCTTTTTATTCAAGCCGACTAAAACAGCAGACCCTATTTATCGAATAAGAAAAAAGATAGTTGAAAATTATTTTCAATGAAAGGAAATAGAAATTCCGATTATTTGTTAGTTTACTGACTGCGTTATTTAAAGTAAGAATACTTTAAAAAAGTTAATACCATTTAATTATCATCTCCTCCGCCTTCTTTCTTGTAAGCTTTTATAAATAAGGCTCCAAGGTTTTTCTGTGGGGGAATATAGTCTTCAAAAGTTTCACGCGTATCGCGGGAGGTTTTACTAAAATAGTTTTCCAGCCCACTCCACATCTGGCGCCAATCTATGTTTTTACCCTCAACAAGCGTATTATCAAGTGCGTCAATTATCGGCTTGTTCACATCTTTCGCACCTGTTTGCTTGGTGGAAATAATATGCGCATCAGGGCAATAAGTTAATATGGTCTTTAAATTATTATAACCTCCGCATGAACCAAGCATAATAATTTTTGCGCTTTCGGGAAGCTGTTCTATAGTGTATGGCAAATGGTAACTGTGCCCGCGATGAATTACGATAGTAGGCTTTAGCCCTTTGGAATCAAGATAGTCTATAAGATCTTTTTGAGCGTGCGCATCCTTATCTGTTGCATTATCCAAAGGCAGGTTGGCAAATATCCATATTGGTTTCCCTTTCCTGGATTTAATTTCCACCCATTCATTCTTTTTTGTGATGGTCCATTCGTTGTGCGGAAAAGAGGTAAGATAACTTGCAAAAGACATTTTACCATCTTTATCACCATAAAAAAACACCTGCTCAATTATTCTTCCTGCATCATCTGCGAGATAATTATAATCCACTGTATAAATAGGCGGAATGCCAATTTCTTTAGAAAGATCTATTCCGTTTTTAGGATCTGCAGAAAGGAATATGGTTTTTAACAGACTATAAATTTTACGCCCGCGCTCATTGTCTTCTTTGATACATCTTTGCTCATTCCATTCTACATTTTGCAGCATGGATTGCTGTAGCTGAGGATTGGTAATACTTCCATAAGAATCGGCCACATCCACCGCATCTTCAAGTGTACCCGTAGTTTCTAATTTGGCAACAAAAGCCTGCATTAGTTTTTCAGAATTTTCGGGCATTGTTTTCAGGAATTCATCAAGCTTATTATATCCTGCAGCCATTTTTATAAACTTTTTGAAATGGTCGAAGTGAAGTGAAATCAACAGGGAATCTCCATGAGGATCCGGCCCCATTTGGTGGATCATCCTGTCAAAACTATATTTATAACTTGACGTGTAAATTTCATTTTCTCCCAGCGTCATCATATAATAAAGCTCCTGCGCATCCAGGGGTTGGATTGCTTTGAAACGTATGGCCGGGTTTGGATTTTCGTGTAACAGATTGATGGGTGTAATAAAATGCTGGATGGCTTTTGCTTTCAACATATCTAAAAGTCCATTGGCGCCCAGCATGGCTATCGGTGTATCGCCTTTTACCATACGTGAATAATAATCCATTTCAGTTTTCACCAGCAATTTATAATATCCGACACTGTCATAATTTTTATCTGAAGTGCCTGCCACTTTTGTAATATCGGCCATTGTCAGTTTGCCACTTATAAGATCATCCATAAACGGGAAATAAAACAGGGCCCGGTTTTGAGCGCTTAACTGTACTACAGTTTTTATTCTTGGATCATTTATTCTTCTTATAAGCCTGCCCTGCTTGCTTCCGGCGGATTGAGCATAAGAATACAATTGACTGGGGCTGTTATTGAATGCATCTATAACTAATGTATCTGCAAAAGGCTCATTTACATAAGGCCCGATATTAGCCAGTATTTTGTCGGGATGTAAAGCACAAAATTTTCTGAATAAAATAATCTTACACTCATTGTAACCGGGATTATCTTCAAAAATTGATGCATTGATTAGGCCTACTTCATAAGGTACTTTTTGTATTAAAGGAGCCATATTTTCTCCTTTAATATTTGCATCAAAAATTTCATGAAAATTATGAACCAACAATGGCGCTAAAGCCGGATTAAGTTTATGAGTTTTCCAGTTGTTGATAAAATCTCTCAGTAAATCTTCGAGGTAACGCAGGTATCGAATTTTATCGTTATTCGTTGGTATATCATTGTTGATTTCAATATCATTACGGAGTACATTTACTTTTCTCATGATAGCGTCAGTCACTTGCAAATTCACATCAGGATTGTTACTCACTTTAACAATTCCATCAAGATGGCCATCTGCCCTGTCGGCAAGTTTTTGTTCTGCTTTAATTCGGTCATGAAATATTTGCCTGCTTAAAGGAATATTGGTTGTATCATTATTAGCGAACGTTGACAGGGGTAAAAAATATGTCAGTAAAAAAAAATTAAATAAAAACTTCATGGATTAATAAATAATAACATCAGCAAAAATACTTCTATTCTTACAGATGCAAATTAGGATGTTGCTTAATGAGATATTGAATTTTAAAGAAACGCTGCATAGCTCTGTGTTATTAACCTTTTATTAAGAATATTAAACGTTGAATTAATAATTATCGTATCAGATTCTGTCCAAAAATTTGAATTATAAATTTTGCTTCCAACATTATTAAATTGTAATCATGTTTTAATAAATAAATATTTAATATAGGTTTGCAAAACATGATACCCGATACAAAAGCACGAACGATTTTAATTGCAGACGATGAACCGGATATTCTGGAGATTATCCATTTTAACCTGCAAGCTGAAGGATACCACATGGTCAATGCCGGAAATGGAAATGAAGCAATAGAACTTGCAAAATTGCATAAGCCAGACCTTATTATCCTTGATGTGATGATGCCTGGTAAAACAGGTTTGGAAGTTTGTAAAATCTTAAGATCAAATAAAGAATTTGAAAATACGATTATTATTTTTTTGACTGCTCTCAATGATGATAATACCCAGATAAAAGGCCTGGAAACTGGCGGTGATGATTATATTACCAAGCCCATAAGCCCAAAGGTTTTGATAAGCCGTGTGAATGCTCTTTTCAGAAGGATCGTTAAAGAAACCGGAAGTGTTTTGCAAATTGGTGATCTGTCAATCGACAGAGAAAAATATATTGTGATCCTGAACAATGAAGAAATTATTCTAGCAAGGAAGGAGTTTGAATTACTGGCGTTGCTGGCATCCAAACCCACAAAGGTTTTTTTAAGAAACGAAATTCTCGATAAAGTTTGGGGTACAGAAGTTATAGTTGGCGACAGAACTATAGATGTGCACATAAGAAAAATAAGACAGAAGTTAGGCGATGATTATATTGCAACTGTAAAGGGCCTGGGATATAAATTTAATAAGAATTAGGATGTTCCCTGCAATGGTTGAATAAGTGTGTTATCCATTTTTTACAGTAAAAGAAGTTTTAATGAAGATTTCAGTTTTTATTTTTAGTCCCTTAATGAAACAACTATAAATACAATCCTATAATTCATTAATTTCATTTTCTACAAAGTACATATCAATTTCGCCGATGTTTTTTGCAAATACCTTACCTCGGTAAGTACAGGCATATTTATCTTTTATCAATTCATAAGTAGCTGCTGAAATATTGACACGTCCTGGTTCGCCGTTGCTTTCCATTCGGCTGGCAACGTTCACTGTGGAGCCCCATATATCATACGCATACTTCTTTTTGCCAACTACTCCTGCAACAAGTTGCCCTGTGTTGATTCCTACTCTTATATTCCATTCAGGCAAATTCATTTTAGCTCTTTGTGCATTTCTTTTCAAAATAAAATTCTGCATTTCAAGGCCAGCTTTTACAATATTCAGGGGATGAGAATTATTTTCTGTGGGTATGCCACCGGCACACATATAAGAATCTCCAATCGTCTTTATCTTTTCCAAACCATATTTTTCAACTATATCGTCAAAAGCCATAAAAAAGGTATCGAGTTCTGATATTACTTCCTGTGGAGTAAGATTCTCAGATAGTTTCGTAAATCCCTTGAAGTCGGTAAAGAGTACTGAGGCCATTTGATAATAACGCGGTGTAGCGATACCATTTTTTTGTAACTCTTCTGCCACTTCAGCCGGCAGTATATTTAACAATAGGTTTTCAATTTTTACTTTCTGACTATCGAGAATCTTATTAGTTTTTATTTTGTTCCTGTAATTTCTGTAAATAATAATAGCAATAAATGAAAGAAGAACCAAAACGACTAAAAGTGCATTCTTTACTAGTCTTTGCCTTTTCAAATCCAGGTCCTGTAACACCTGGTCTTTCTTAAGTAAATCAATTTGGTTTTGTTTTTTCTGAATGTCGAAATTAAATTGCAGGCTAGATAACTTTTTTGCAATATCTAAAGTGTAAAGTGAATCTTTAACTCCGGTGAACTTCGACTCATAAACAAAGGCATTTCTGAAATCATTCAGGTTGGAGTATGCAATTGCCAGTCCCTTGTAAGCCTTTTCTAATTCATAATTAGCATTACTGACTTTTAAAGCAATGCTTTCTGCCTTCTTGTAATAACGTATAGCTTTTGATGCGTCTCCTTGCTCTCTATAAGAATCTCCAAGGCCAAGCAATGATTGAGCCATGTCAACTTTTGCATCTAATTTTTGAGAAATATCCAATGCTTCCTGATGATATTTTATAGCTGTTTCATAATCTTTTCTATTTTGATATACTTTTCCAATGTCGTTCAAAGTATAAGGAACATTTTCAGACCCCTCATACGCTTTCAACGATTTTTGAAAATAGATGAGCGCCGAATCATCATTCCCTTTCTTCAAATAAATTTCCCCAACATTAACAGTAATGGTACCAATGGCATCTTTGTTATTCAGCGATTCGCTCATCGGCAACGCTCTTAGATAATATTTCAACGACTGATTGATGGTTGATGGTTTATTAAAATATACAGCCCCTATATTTTGCAATGCAGTCAGTATTCTTAGCGTATCTCCTATTTGTTCTGCAATGCTCAGAGACTTTAAATTCAATTCCAGTGCTTTTTCATCATCGGCCTGGTTGTAATATACAGAGGCTTCATTACTCAGAATGTTGGCAACTCCTACTTTATCATTCAAAGAATCAAACATTGCCAAAGATTTATCATAATTTCCAAGTGATTCTACATAATTTGCCTGCATGTAATACACTATTCCTATATTTTTATAAGAATAAGCAATTCCTTTTTTATAATCAATTTTCTCAGCCAGCTCTTTAGCTTCAATGGCATAGTTGATTGCCTCCTGTGGAGAAATGCTAAAAAATTCTCTGCTTAGTGATAATAAAGAATTCACTTTGGAACTATCTTCTTTGGCGCCGGATAATACTTTTTTTATACTATCAATTTGGGAATTCTGTGCGAAACATGGTGCGGAAAGAAAAAAAACAAAAAGGCAGAATAATAAATCTTTTTTGTTCATGAAATAATAAAACTTTTCGGGCTCAAGGTAAATATTTAATACCAAAAAGATTTTGAAATTAAGCTATTTAATGTTTAAATTTTGAATTTTCCTTATTTATTTCCTTTAATTAAAGATTAAAGAAAAGGAAGAAATTTTTTAGGTTTCTTCCTTTATAGTCTTGTTTAAATTCTTTTTGATTTAAAAATCTATAGTTTAATCACTCTGAATATTTTAAAAGTATCATCCACCTTTACTTTAATAAAATAGACACCACTTTTCAGGTTCGACATATCTACTTGTACACTATTTGAATATATCTTTTTTACAACACTATTTGAATAAATACGCCCAAGCACATCTGTTATAATAATACCATTTGCTGATAAATTTGCATTGCTAACCTGTATGGTAATATTTCCTCTTGTAGGATTAGGATAAGCAGAAGTATTTGCCAGCATTTCTTTGGTCAGAATTTCATTGCTTAACTGGTTCATCATATTCCCTTTGTTTGCATTTTGATACGTTATGTTTCTTTGGCCTTCAGTTAATTGATTTGTTCCTAAGAAAATGTTATCTGTATTATCTGATTTTAGTGCAACTAAAGGCTCAACGGAAAGTCCGGTTATAGAACCTTCCCTGTGATTATGATGATGATTGTCCTCGTCCTCGTCTTCCTCATATACAGTTAACACCCCGGCAATGTACGTAACGTTGTAATTGTTCGGATTTGAAAGAACTAATCCCGAAGGAGTAATCGTATAATTTCCGGGTTTCTCTTTATAATAAGTAGGACTTACAACGTAATTCGGGCCGGAAACAATTGTACTTAGATCGCCATTCTTAAACCCTGTAATAGTAGAAGTAAATGACGGTAAATTATCATCATCCGAAATCTTTTTATTATCGGCTTTCACAACCAGGGATGCAGGTGTAATAGAAAGGCTTCCGCTATTACGTACCAAAGTATAATTTGCTGCAGATCCCCCGGTTAAAGTAATGGGATATACGCCTACTCCTGTAGTTGAAGTTGCTGTTGAAGCCGCTGTAGGTGGTGTGATATCAGCAGGCCCGTCTCCATTTACAAAACCACTGTATGTAATTCTGAACGCAGGATTATTGTCACCATATATTTTGAAAGTATCAACGGCTTTTGCTGTCAATACATTCTTATTTACAGTAAGCAATCCATTTACATATTGAATATTATAGTTTGATGGTTGAATAATAGAACCTGACGGAACAACATTAAATACCCCTGCAGGAACATTTGTAGCTGGTACTATTTTATTGGCGGTGTCTAATAAACTGTAGCTGAGCGCCCCATTTGTAAATACAGAATCCGCATTATCCTGGTATTGATAGCCTGTAATATTTGAAGTAAACGGAGGCGGCTGTACACCATAAGAAATAATGGAACTATCGGTTCTCACGGTAAGAGAAGCAGGTAGAATAGTTAGTTTGCCCAGGCCATAAGATATATCAAAATTATTCGATAAAAATGCTCCTGGCACTATTGTATTGGTTCCTGCAGTAACTCCTGTTATTAAATTAATTGATTTAAATACAGAAAGTGTATCGGTAGGTGGGGCATCTACATCAGCCTGGTCTATAATGGCTGCCACATTTGAATTGCTCGTATCGCCAACAGTAGTGCTGTTGACCAATGCATATCCATTTACCAACGCACGGGCATTTACCAAAGCTCTTGCATTCACAAGGGCGCGGGCATTCACCAAAGCACGCGCGTTTACCAAAGCTCTCGCACTCACTAAGGTTGTTGTGTCTGGTGAATCCTCATAATTAAATACCGATGCGGTTGCCACATCTACTATATTAGTTGTATCGTTAGTAACAACTCCATTTACCAAAGCTCTGGCATTTACGAGTGCGCGGGCATTTACCAAAGCTCTGGCACTTACCAAAAAGCTCAGGTTTGTAAGGTCGGAATTTACTAATGCGCGGGCATTTACCAATGCACGGGCATCTACCAGTGCTACAGCATTGGTTACTAAATTTTGCTGATAGTCCGATTGCAAAGAGTTTAAAAAAGCACTCCTATCTGTAATTGCAATAAGAGAATCGTCGTAGGTATAATTGTAATTAATACCTGTGATTTTATCACCGTAAGTAAGTGTAGTATCTCTTGGCGTAATCACGAGTGGCATTGGTTTCACGGAAAGGATGCCGTTGTTAAAAATATATTTATAAGTTTCGTTCAATGCTACCAATACTGAATCATCACCCGTTGTAAAATTTTTCATTGCCGGTTTGATAACATATAGTCCTACATTACTCATATTAGTTGCAGTAGTTGTATAATTTATAGTATCAAGACCTATTTGCTGCAAGGACAATCCTGTTTGCGCGAGGGGAATACTATCCACTAAAATAGTAGAACTAAATGAAGGTATTTGTTCGCCATATTTTTTCGTTTGATTGGCTGCAGTGATTGTTATCACTTTTTTTATCGGAGAAAAGAAAAACAATGAATCAGAAGCTCCGCCATCTAATCCGCTTGATGAAATCGGTGGAGTATAAACATGGATAGCCGGGTTACCGATAAAAGTAGGAATATTGGCCGTAGCTTCGGTACTACTGATCACGGTAGTGCTAAGCGTATCTGCTCTAAAAATAACTTTTGAATTTGGGTCAAGGAAATTTCCCTGTACTGTAATGTTGATTGGCTGGGTGCCGGGTTTAATTGTGGTATCAGATAACACTAATTTTGTAATCTCCGGCTTTGGTGTTGCAAAAGTTCGCATAGCAGCATTTGCCTGAATAAATCCATAACCGGTTGTGTAATCAAATCCAGGGGTTCCCATGTCCAGGGAAGTACGCTCCATTATAGCCCTGATACTATCAGGGATGGCTACCTGGTTAGAAAATTTCTTCTTCCCTTCAATTAATAAAGCGGCTACAGCGGCGGCGTGTGGTGCAGCCGCAGAGGTTCCAAAGAAGTTAGGGAACGCATCCCCATCAATATTTACGCCACCCATATTTACCGTGGTGTTAATGCCATTAGGGGCACAAAATTCAGGCTTGTTTCTAACTACTCCGTTTACTAAAGTTCCTCCGGTAGAAGAGAATGAGGCAATGGTAGGAGGGTTTACACCATAAGGCGGTGTATTTGAATATAGCACCGCACCTACCGCCATCGCACCATTTGCGTCGGCCTGACCTACGATGGTTGATGTGCCTGAATTAAATTTACTAATCACCCCATTT
>DASSHD010000084.1:0-7671 GCA_035693085.1 Hanamia sp.
TTTAACTTTTGGCTAAAGCCAGGAAAGGCAACTTCAATTCCACTAACTAAAGTTAGTGGCAATTGATACTGCGTGAAGGATAAAACAGCGAATTATTCAACTTGAAAAACTCACTGATTTGCTCCTTGCGAAGTATAATTATTGATTTCTACTTGTACTTTGGTTTTTTAATAAAGAGCCTTTATATTTTCTTTTTTTAAGTACCACTTTTGAATAGAATTTATAGTGCGGCATTAACCTTATCCACACAAATTCATATCTAATTCACACTTTTTTCACACTTAATCTTTCCTGGAGTAGACTTAAACGCACTTTCACAGGGCATTTGGTAGGTGTGGATAAAAAAGTTTTTCAATAAAGTGTTGGTAAAGTGGGAAAAAGTGTTATTTTGTGGAGAATATTAAAATCTAAGTATTAATTAACTCATAATGAAAGGTTTTATAGGTGAATTTGAGGCTACATTAGATGCGAAAGGACGCTTTCTTTTTCCGGCAGGGTTTAAAAAACAATTACCTGAAAACGGAACTGAGCTTTTTGTTATAAACAGAGGTTTTGAAAAATGCCTGAGTTTATACACATCTGATAGCTGGGAACCTATATTTTCCAAATTGGGCAAATTGAATGATTTTGATCCAAAAGTAAGGCAATTCAAAAGATATTTTTTGAACGGAGCGACACAGGTAAGCCCGGATAGCGCGGGGCGTCTTTTAATGCCAAAAAACCTTATGGAATATGCGGGGCTTGAAAAAGATATAGTACTGGTTTCGGCAATTGATAAAATAGAAATATGGGATAAAACCAAATATCAGCAGTTCTTTGAAACTTTTTCACCGCAATCTTTCAGCGATCTGGCTAAGGAGGTGATGACGAATGATAAAATATCAAATCAATAATTATGCAAGAGGCTTATCATAAGCCGGTATTATTGAGTGAAGTAATTGAAGGCCTTCAAATAAATCCAGCCGGAATTTATGTGGATTGTACTTATGGTGGAGGTGGCCATAGTAAAAAAATTCTTGAAAAATTAAATGATTCAGGAAAATTATTTGTTTTTGATCAGGATGAAGACGCTAAAAAGAATGTGCCTGATGATAAACGTATAATCTTTGTACCGCACAATTTTCGCCATCTCCAGCGCTTTCTTCGACTTTACAAAATTGCAAGTGTAAACGGAATTCTTGCAGATCTCGGAGTTTCAAGCCACCAGATTAATGTTGCAGAAAGAGGCTTTTCCACCCGCTTTGATGCTGCATTGGATATGCGAATGGATATTAAAGAATCTAAAACGGCGGGTGATGTAATTAAAAAGTATTCTGAAGAGCAACTTCATAAAATTTTTGAACAGTACGGAGAGATCACTAATTCTAAAACGCTGGCAAGATTAATCGTTGAAATAAGAAAGACACAATCACTTAGTACAACCAATGAATTTAAAAATGCTCTTTACTCTGTTGTGAAAGGAAATCCTGAAAAATATTTTGCCCAGGTTTTTCAGGCATTGAGAATAGAAGTTAATGATGAATTGAATGTTTTAAAGGAAATGCTGATGCAATCTACGGAAGTGCTGGCGCCGGGAGGAAGGATAGCCGTAATCACATTTCATTCTCTTGAAGACAGGATCGTAAAGAACTTTTTCAGATATGGAAATTTTGAAGAGCAGCAACAGGATTTTTTTGGAATTACAAAGAAGAGCCAATGGAAGGTAATTACAAAAAAACCGATTGTTCCATCGGAAGAAGAATTGAAAAATAATTCAAGATCAAGAAGCTCAAAATTGCGGATTGCAGAAAAGATAAAAGTTTCAAAAGACTGATTTTTTTAAAATCGTTAATGAATATTTAAAAAATGATACCTGAGAAGAAAATAAAAAACATTCATAAAAAAGGAAGGAAGCTGTTTGGGTATAATAAGTGGATTGTAAAGAACATTCCATTTTATTTTTTTATATCGGCCATTGCTATTGTGTATATAGCAAATGGACATTATGCGGATAAAACAATGCGGAAAATTAATACAACTGAAAAGCATCTTAAAGAAATGGAATATGAATTTAAGACAGTAAAACAAGATGTAATTTTTAGAAGTAAGGAAAGCGAGTTAGCTAAGGCGGTAGAACCTTTAGGATTAAAACCTCTGCTGGTTCCACCATTAAGGATTGTTGATACGTTGGTAGAAAAGTGATTAGTTTTTTGGTGCTGCCGCCCCGGTTCGTGTCTCACGAACCGGGGACAAGTGATAATGAAGTGGAGTAAACAAACATTTATAAAAGATTCTTATTTAAAGTGAAATAAAAAATAATTTAAAAAGAAATAAACACTTGGATATAAAAAAAGACATAATGTGGCGGGTTCATCTTTGCTTTCTGATCATGATCGCGATGGGAACTGTTGTGCTTGGGCGTGCCATTTATATTCAAAGAGTTCAGGGAAGTTATTGGAAAAGCATGAGCAATAAGCAGCACCTAAAATATATGGATATCAATGCAGAGCGTGGAACTATATACAGCGAGGATGGTAATATGTTGAGCACCTCTCTGCCTGTTTTTGATATTTACGTTGATTTTGGCGCCGATGGCCTTCGTGAAAAGGGAGGGAAGAGATTTTACAAACATCTTGATTCGCTCAGTATTTCACTTTCATCATTGTTTAAAGATGCAAGTGCATCCTCTTATAAGAAATTATTATTAGCACAGTATAAAAAAAGAACAAGATATTTTCCATTGAAAAAGAAAATCTCTTTTGAAGACTACAAAGAGCTAAGAGATTTTCCACTCGTAAGGGAGGGGCGCAACAAGAGTGGTTTTATCGTAGAAGTAAGAGACAACCGGATAAATCCTTATGTACTGCTTGCAAACAGGACTATAGGACTTTCCCGTGGTGATACCAGTAGAAATGTAGGGCTTGAAAGATCTTATGACAGTGTGCTGAAAGGGCAGACCGGTCAACGGTTAATGCGCTATGTGGCCGGCGCTTATATACCGGTTGATGGCGCTGAAATAGCGCCGGAAAACGGTAAAGACATTGTTACTACCATTGATACCTATATACAGGATGTGGCTGAAAATGCTCTGTTAAAGATGATGGATCAAAATGAGTCTATCCATGGCAGTTGCATTGTAATGGAAGTAAAAACAGGCAAGATAAAAGCGATTGCCAATCTTGGTAAAAGACCGGATGGAAGTTATTGGGAAGATTATAATTATGGATTAGGGATGAGAACAGAACCAGGCTCAGTTTTTAAAATTGCAACCCTGATATCACTTTTGGAAGATCACTATGTGGACACGGGGAGCATTGTGGATTGTGAGGGCGGCCAAAAGAATTTTTATGGCCTTAGGATTACTGACTCTCATCTCGGAACCGGTAAAATAACAGTAAAACAAGCATTTGCAATATCTTCTAATGTAGCTTTTGCAAAAATGGCAGATGAATATTATCATAACCAACCTGAAAAATTTTATGAACATTTACATGCGTTGAGGCTGGATACTACTTCCGGCATTGACATTGTTGGCGCTGCCAAACCTTTCATTAAAAAACCAACAAGCAAATATTGGGGAAAAACAACTATTCCATTTATGGCTCACGGTTATGAAGAACTGGAAACGCCATTGAATTTATTAATGGTATATAATGCCATAGCCAATAACGGAACTATGATGAAGCCTTATCTCGTGAATTCCATTGATGAAATGGGAGAAACGATAGAAACTTTTAAACCTAAGGTACTTGTTAATAAAATCTGTTCTGATGCTACCCTTGGAAAATTAAAATCCTGCTTACTGGGAGTAGTACAAAATCCGCATGGCACCGGACATGCGCTTGAAAATGACCAGTTTCAATTTGCCGGAAAAACAGGAACCGCTGTAACGGCTATGGATAACCGGGGATATAATAAAGGCTCAAAAATTTACCAATCTGCGTTCATAGGATATTTCCCGGCTAATGATCCTGAATATAGTATTGCGGTGGTAATTCAAAATAGCAGAGAATCGAAACATGTATATGGGGCTTCAGTGGCTGGTCCCGTTTTTAAAGCAGTTGCGGAGAGACTATATGCTACAAGAGTAGCCAGAAAATCTTTTGATCGGATGCAGATGCCGCAAGACAACGGAACCTATCAGTTTTATGGGATAAAAAAAGATCTGAATACAATTTTAGATATGTTCAAGTATAAAGAAACAGATTCGGCATCATCCGGCAACTGGGGATATACTATACTTCGTGACGGTGATGCAAAATTATTAGCTGATAATATTTCTATTAGATCAAAGAAAGTGCCTGATGTAACAGGAATGGGATTAAAGGACGCTTTGTATTTGCTTGAAAATATGGGATTAAAAGTTTCTGCATCAGGAGCAGGGAAAGTAGTCTATCAGTCATTGGCACAAAACACAGATTTCAAAAAAGGGCAACAAATAAAATTACAATTGAATTAATGGCATCATTACAGCAAATATTATATAAGGTAAACATTCACTCTGTGATAGGAACTACAGACATAGAAATAAATGATTTGCAGATTGATTCGCGCAAAGTAAAGCCGGGATCATGTTTCATTGCAGTAGCAGGAACTCTTACAGACGGGCATAATTATATAGATACAGCCATTTCCAAAGGTGCGGTTGCTATTGTATGTGAAAAAACACCTGAAATAATTAACGAAAAGGTACATTATATAATTGCAGATAATACCGCCAGGGCTTCGGGGATTATGGCACATAACTTTTTTGGAAGAGTAACGGAAAAAATAACTTTGGTAGGAGTGACGGGTACGAATGGAAAAACAACGATTGCCACTTTGTTATTTAAATTATTTTCATCTCTCGGACATAAATCCGGATTGATAAGTACAGTTCAGAACCAGATTGGTGATAAAGTTATTGTAGCTATCCGTACTACCCCTGATGCCATTAGCCTCAATCAGCTTCTGGCGAATATGTATGAAGAGGGGTGTTCGCATGTGTTTATGGAAGTGAGTTCACATGCCATACATCAGCATAGAGTGGCCGGTTTACAATTTGCAGGAGGTATATTCAGCAACATTACTCACGATCATCTCGATTATCATAAAACCTTTGAAGAATATATAAGAGTAAAAAAATCATTTTTCGATTCTTTGCCGGCTACTTCTTTTGCAATAAGCAATGCCGATGATAAAAGAGGAAGCGTCATGCTTCAGAATACAAAAGCAAAAAAATATATGTATAGCCTCAAAATGATGGCTGATTTCAAAGGACGGATCATTGAGGATTCTCTTCTCGGCCTGGAATTAATGATCAATGATGTTGAAGTGCATTTCAGGCTGATAGGCAGATTTAATGCGTATAACCTCCTGGCGGTTTATGGCGCAGCTATATGCCTGGGAGAAGATAAAGAAAAGGTTTTAAAAATATTGAGCAATACAACAGGAGCAGAAGGAAGATTTGATTATATGGTTTCTCCAAAAGAAAAAATTGTAAGCATCGTAGATTATGCACATACGCCTGATGCATTGTTGAATGTGTTGGTCACAATAAGGAATCTGCGCCAGGGAGAGCAAAAGATTATTACCGTAGTTGGCTGCGGCGGTAACCGCGACAAAACCAAAAGACCCGAAATGGCGGAGGTTGCCTGTGAGTATAGTGATAAAATAATTCTTACATCTGATAATCCGCGTAATGAAGATCCCGCTGAGATCATAAAAGAAATGGAAAAAGGGATTCCGGTTACAGCAAGAAAAAAATGTGTTTCTATAACGGATAGAAGAGAAGCAATTAAAACAGCGATCACGTTTGCACAAAAAGATGATATCATATTAGTAGCAGGCAAAGGCCACGAGAAGTACCAGGAGATCAATGGAGTAAAAAATCATTTTGATGATAAAGAAGTATTGGCTGAAATGTTTCAATTATTGGATAAATAAAGGCAATAAAATTATAATTAAAGAACAATAAAATGCTCTATCAACTATTTGAGTGGTTTGCTAAAAATGGAATAAAATTTCCCGGGAGCGGACTGGTCCATTTTATCACTTTCAGGGTTTTGGTAGCGGTATTGTTATCTCTCATCATCACAATGATCTATGGCAAAAGACTGATCAGGATATTGAAGAAAAAGCAAATTGGGGAATCGGTAAGAGAACTCGGTTTAGCTGGCGAGAAAATGAAAAGCGGTACACCTACCATGGGAGGAATTATTATTCTGCTTGCCATTTTAATTCCTACTCTGCTGCTTGCCAATCTGGATAAAGTATATGTGAGATTGATGATATTAAGTACAGTGTGGCTGGGCGTTATCGGATTTGTTGATGATTATTTGAAAATAAAAGCACGCAGAATTTCAAGAGAAAAGGGAATTGCATATAAGAAGACAAATGCAGATGGGCTTGCGGGTAAATTCAAAATATTCGGCCAGCTAATTCTAGGAATAATAATCGGCGCTACACTTTATTTTAATTCAAATGTAGTGGTGGAACGTGAAATAATGGGAAGTAAACCAATGAGCGCTTTTGTGCCACAGAGAGGCGAGCACAAAGTAGGTGAGGATACAGTAATTTCTAATGGTGAGGTACATCGTTTCGTTACCGTAAAAACTCCAATCACTACAATTCCTTTTGTAAAGACTCATGAATTTAATTATGCAAAGTTATTACCGGCACGTTGGGCAGATTATACTTATATACTTTATATTCTCGTGGTAATATTTATTATAACAGCAGTATCCAATGGCGCAAATATTACAGATGGTCTGGATGGTTTGGCAACCGGTGTAAGTGCAATTATCGGCCTGGGCCTGGGCGTATTTGTTTTTGTAAGTGGTGATTTGCGGGTTGCTGAATATCTGAACATTATGTATATCCCAAACCTGAGTGAACTCTCGATATTTATTGGAGCTTTTGTCGGGGCTTGTGTGGGATTCCTTTGGTACAACGCTTATCCGGCACAGGTTTTCATGGGCGATACCGGAAGCCTGGCCCTGGGAGGAATTATTGCTGCTCTGGCCATTATAGTGCGAAAAGAATTATTGATCCCAATTTTTTGTTTCGTGTTTTTGATAGAAAATTTGAGTGTAATGATACAGGTTACATATTTCAAATATACCAGGAAGAAATATGGTGAAGGTAGAAGAGTGTTTTTAATGAGTCCGTTGCATCACCATTATCAAAAATTGGGATACCATGAGAGTAAGATAGCGGTTCGTTTTTGGGTGGTTACTATTCTTACTATGGTACTGGCGGTAGTTACTTTGAAATTGAGATAGAAAATTGAAAGCTGTTTGGTGAATATTTTAATTGTTAAGATCAATTGAAAACTCTGAATGAAAGAAAAAAGAATAGTGATACTTGGCGCCGGTGAGAGTGGCATAGGAGCGGCATTGCTTGGGAAGCAAAAAGGCTATGAAGTTTTTGTAAGTGATGGAGGGGCAATAAAAGAGGAGTTCAAAAATGAACTTACTATTAATGCAATTGATTTTGAGGAAGGATCTCATTCAAAAGAAAAAATATTGAATGCATCCTTAATTATAAAAAGTCCGGGCATACCGGAGAAGAGTGAGATGGTAAAGCAGGTCAGAAAGAGCGGAATAGAAATGATAAGTGAGATAGAATTTGCTTACCGGTATAAAGGTGATAGTAAAATAATTGGGATTACGGGCAGTAATGGAAAAACAACTACCACTGCTCTGATCTGGC
>DASSHD010000085.1:0-12014 GCA_035693085.1 Hanamia sp.
CGTGAATTCCTGCCAGTTTACATTCGTAAATCTTTTTAATAAAAAAATCAAGCACATCTTTTGTTACATTTACATAATTTGTATTCTGCTGCATCGTTTCCGGCACGCCTTTTATATGCATGCAGATATAAGGAACTTTTAATTTAGCCACAGTTGCAATCATACCTTTATCCATTTCACCACCGCTGATATCATTAATGATTGCAGCGCCGGCCTGCACGCATATTTCTGCTACTTTTGAATGATACGTATCAATTGAAATAATAGTATCAGGAAAAAACTTATTCAGCATTTCAATGGCAGGCAATAATTTTTTTAATTCTTCATCTGCTGAAATGCGTTTACTTTCGGGACGTGTACTTTGTGCGCCTATATCCAGTATGTCTGCGCCTTCATTGAGCATTTGCGTAGCCTTATTTTTTATCGCGTCAATATTTTGTACCCTGCTTCCGGGGTAAAATGAATCTTCTGTGATGTTAAGAATGCCCATTACTAAGGGCTTGTCAATAAAAAGTAATTTTCCTTTGCAATTCAATGAAAACATTGTGTTTTAAGTTTAAATTTGGCAATTATTATGAAGCAAGTTAATACCAATCTGCAATACGATAATGCAGTAAATAATTGCCGTGAGATATTTATAAAAAAAACCAAAGATTACGGTACTTCATGGAGGGTATATCGTTCTGTTTCTATCGCTGATCAGATATATATCAAGGCAAAACGGATACGAAATATCCAGGAAAAAAGAGTTCAGAAAATTGATGAGGATGTGAAAGGAGAATTTGAAGGTATTGTTAATTATTCCGTAATTGGCCTGATACAATTAGATATTCATGATAATGATACTCATACCGATAGTGACGAAGAACTCCCTTTTGATGAAACTATAAATTGGTATGATAAAAAAATCGCTGATGCCAAAAGTTTAATGGAAAACAAAAATCATGATTATGGCGAAGCGTGGCGCGAAATGAGCCAGGAAAGTTTTGTGGATCTTATTTTAGCAAAAGTTCTACGGATAAAACAGATCATCCAAAACGAAGGGAAAACCCTTGTGAGTGAAGGTATTGAGGCTAACTTTTACGATATTTTGAATTATGCTGTCTTCGCTTTGATATTGTCAAATTAAAATTTTTAAAAAATAGTTACGATGAAACTTTTAGTAAAAATCTCGCGCATTATTGTGGGATTACTTTTTATATTTTCAGGGCTTGTAAAAGCAAACGACCCTCACGGTCTTTCGTATAAAATGCAGGAGTTCTTTGAAGTATGGTCTTCCGATGCTTCTCTTACTACTTTCATGCATTGGTTGAGCCACTATGCTCTTCCCTTTTCTATAATTATGATTACGCTTGAGATATTAGTAGGAGTGGGAATTTTATTGGGTGTATGGAAAAATTTTTTTACAACCCTTCTCTTAATACTGATCATCTTCTTTGCATTTCTAACCGGTTATGCGGCATTATCAGGTAAAATTGCAACATGCGGCTGTTTTGGTGACTGCATTCCTTTATCATCAATGGAATCTTTTATAAAAGACCTGGTACTGTTAGTACTGGTTTTGATACTCTTTTTCGGTAAAAAATATATAGTTCCGATTCTGACGCCAGCCATAAATGTTTTACTTTTAATAATTTCCTGTGCATTGGTTTTATTTTATCAATGGTATGTAATGCGCCATCTGCCTACAGTTGATTGCCTTCCCTTTAAAAAAGGAGGCAATGTGCTGAGATTGAGAAAAATGCCTGCTGATGCTGTTCCTGATGTAAAAGATTACAAGTTTGTGTATGAAAAAGGAGGAAAGAAACAGAATTTTACAATCAGAGATCTTCCGGATTCTACCTGGAAGTTTGTAAGTCGTGAAGATTTTATAGTAAAGAAAGGAGAAAACAATGAGCCTCCGATCAAAGATTTTTACTTTACTACGCTTTCCGGGAACGATACTACAGATGCGGTATTAAGTTTGGACGCTACCTACTATTTATTTTTTGTAAAAAGCTTCTCGAATACCGATAACTGGCTTGACAATTTTACCAATATATATGATTATGCAAAGAAAAATAACCGTTTACTTTATATTGTTACACCTGAAAATATTCAGGCAAATAATTTTTTTAACGTTCGCAATAATTTTAGAGTCCCCGTTTTCAGTCTTGATGCAACAGCCTTTAAAACGGCAGCCCGCACAGATCCTGAATTATATTTGATGCACGGCCCTGTAATAAAAAATAAATGGGGATGGGCAGATTTTAAGTTGGCTTTGAAAAATTAGGAAGTTCCCAAATTCACTTTTAATTAAAACAAGTGTAAATACAATTCATAAAAATATTCTAAATTGTGTAAAAAGTAGATAATATGTCAACAATAGAATTAAGAAATAAAGTCATTGACAAAATAAGAAAAATTGAAAATGAAGATTTACTGAATGAAGTAAATCGCCTTATTGAAATAGAAACTTCAGATATTGAAGTTTATAAATTTAGTAGCGAACAAAAGGCAGCAATTGAAGAAGCGGAAAATCAAATTAAAAATGGAGAATTTCTAACTGATGAAGAAGCTACAAAAGATATTGAAGAATGGCTAAAAAAGTAGTCTGGTCTTTAAGATCTCAGCAAGATCGAAAAAGAATTTTTAGTTACTGGAATAAGAGAAATAAATCAAATCGTTATAGTTCTCGTTTGAATAAATTATTCAAAGAAGCAACAAAAATTATTTCTGATTTTCCCAAAATTGGAAAAATAACTGAGAGAGAAAATATTAGAATTAAAATGGTGCGTGATTATCTAATAGTTTATAAAGAACTGGAAAATGAAATTGAAATTTTGACAATATTTAATAGCTCTCAGGATCCCGCAAAATTGAAATTTTAAATGTTTCAACTTCTCATAAAAAAACTGGCTTATGGTTTATTGGTATTAGCAGGCGTTGTAGTGGTAGTATTTTTTATTTTCCAGGCATTTGGCGATCCTGCAAGAATGGTCTTGGGTCAAACGGGCGATCAAAAGACAATGGAAAATATCCGTAAAGAATTGTACCTCGATCAACCAAAATGGAAGCAGTTTGTTTTTTATATAAATGATATTTCGCCTATCAGCATAGATACCAAAGAAGAAATAAAGGAAAAAGGATTGCGTGGTTTTTTTGTTGGCGGACACGAAAAGATAGGAATAAAAATTCCGTATCTGAGGAGAAGTTATCAAACGAAGAAACAGGTAACTGAAGTTTTAATGGAAGCATTACCGGGAACAATAATGCTGGCAACGGCAGCTATGTTTTTTGCGATTATTGCAGGAATATTTTTGGGTATTCTTGCTGCCGTAAAACAAAATACCTGGTTAGATACGTCATCAGTATTTGCAAGCGTGATCGGCATTTCAGCGCCATCATTTTTTATGGCCATCGTGATTGCTTATATATTCGGCCTGGTGTTGCACGATTATACCGGTTTATCACTTACAGGAAGTTGGTTTAATATTGACCAGGTTACAGGTAAGCGGTACCTTACTTTGCAGAATTTAATTTTACCTGCGCTTACACTCGGCATCAGGCCCTTATCAATTATTACCCAGCTAACGCGGAGTTCTATGCTTGATACGCTGAACCAGGATTATATAAGGACCGCTTATGCAAAGGGATTGAGCAAAAGAAATGTCATATTTCATCATGCACTGAGAAACGCTATAAACCCTGTATTGACAGCTATTACAGGTTGGTTTGCCGAATTATTAGCCGGCGCTTTTTTTGTAGAATATATTTTTGGCTGGAAAGGAATTGGGAAAGTCACGGTGGATGCTTTGGAAAAATTAGATTATCCTGTTGTGATGGGATCTGTACTTTTTGCCGCCACTATTTTTGTATTGATGAATATTTTTGCAGATATACTTTATGGCATTATTGATCCGAGGGTGAAGATGAGGTAATTTAAAAACTAAAAAAAATCTTGCACTGTATAAGTGTTGAATTTGAGATTTAATAATTATTAGAGTTTTAAAAAATGAGTAAAAGGAATTTATACAGAATTACTGAAGTAAAAGAAGCTAAACAGGTCTCCAAAGGATACCTGGAAACAATTGAGCTTGAAAAAGCCATTGATTTCGGATTGCCTGAAATAGATGACCGTTACCATATTTGGAGGGTTCCGCTATTATCGAAAAACAAGGAAAATATCGGAGAAATTGTAATTGATGCAATCACTACTTTGGTTAATGAGAAAAAGAGTACAGATAAAGATGTTTTGGAATCAAGATTGCTTGGAAGAAAAATTATAAACGGGCATGGAGGCAAAAATAAAAAAGGAAATGCTACAAAAGAGTATGGTGAAATTCCTAAAATTTCGAATCTGCGAAATACAGTTGGTTTTGGAGATAGCGAGCAGCTACTAACTGATACGCCCAATGAATCAATTGATTTGGTTTTTACTTCGCCGCCTTACTATAATGCAAGGCCGGAATATGCTGAGTATATAACTTATGAAGAATACCTGCTTAAAATGCGAAAGATTATTCATCAATGTCATCGTGTATTAAATGAAGGAAGATTTTTTGTTTTAAATATTTCGCCCATTTTAATAAGACGTTCAAGCAGGAGTGAAGCATCAAAACGAATTGCAGTCCCTTTCGATTTTCATCGTATTTTTATTGAAGAGGGCTTTGATTTTATAGATGACATAATTTGGATTAAACCTGAAGGTGCAGGCTGGGCAACTGGAAGAGGCAGAAGGTTTGCTGCTGATAGAAATCCCTTGCAATATAAGGCTGTTCCTGTAACTGAATACGTTTTGGTTTACAGAAAAAAAACTGACAAATTAATTGATTGGCATATACGCAATCATCCGGACCAGCAGGCAGTTAAAGAATCAAAAATTGATGATGGTTATGAAGCAACGAATGTTTGGAAGATTCATCCGGCACATCATTCAAAACATCCGGCGGTGTTTCCTCTCGAACTTGCTGAAAAAGTAATAAAATATTATTCATTTAAAAATGACGTAGTGCTTGACCCATTTGCGGGGACTGGAACTGTAGGTAAAGCAGCAGTAAAGTTAAATCGTCGTTTTATTTTATTTGAACAAGATAATGAGTATATGAAAATATTGAAAGAAGAAATTCACTCCTGGCTTCACAACAAAGTGAAAGATGTTAATTGGATAAACACAAATAAATCAGAGAATCCAGCCCCTTACTTAAATTTTTAGAATGAAGAAAAAAGAAAAGGTAGAAACTGTTTCTCAATTTATTCCGGAGTTGGGATTAAGTTTAGCAAAATATAGTGGTGAGCAATTAATTGACAAAGTTGGTCAGAATATAATTAAAGATGTTGTGAGTTCAATTCTTTGTGGCGGTAATTTTCGTTCTCTTACAGAAGGTTTAACGACAAGAAGAATTTCTCTTTCAAATGCCGCGATGTTAGTAACTTATTTGGATGCTTCAAAAAATATCAAAAACTTTCAACAGCGAATACCGGAATTAGTTAGAAATGAATTGCAATATTCAAGATTATCCCAGGAACAAAAAGTATTTCTTCAATGGCTTGTAGGACTAACCGGGAAAAGTATTCAAAACGTTTTGCGCAGCGATAATGAGCAGCTTAAAGACTATTTAACTGAATTAGAAAGTTCACTTAATAATTCAATAAAGCAATCTGAAAAAGAGTTTGGAAAACTAACTGGTTCAATTAATATTGACAAAGAAAATTATTTAATTAATTGGCCTTCAGTTCTCCAGCTATTTACTGCGATTGGCGCACAAACTCTTGCTATAAGGGGTTCAGAAAAATCTATGTATGGCAAATTATTTGAAAAATTAATTCTTGGATGCCTTCTTACTATTCTTGGCTTTGAGTTAATTGACCCAAAAAAATCTACCCAATCAAACAAAGTTTTTTGGCTTTCTCAACGTGAAAATAAAAGAGAAAGCGATGCTACTTTATTATTAAAAGCAGGAACCGGAGTCCGGTTTGACATTGGTTTTATTGGTCCGGGCAATACAGAAATATCCCTTGATAAAGTATCGCGGTTTGAAAGGGAATATGAATTCGGCAGGCAACTCCACTATATGTCAACTATTGTAATTGTTGACAGAATCGGGGGCAAAAGCAGGATTTCAGAACTTGCAAAAAGAATAAACGGCACAATAATTCAGATGAGTATGAATTATTGGGTAAAAGAAGTTTGTATGATTCTTAAGGAAACAATCGGATTCAAACATAAAATAATGAAACTTTCGGATGCGGAAAGTATAGAGTATATAAAAGATGAGATGAAGAATATTGATCTAAAACTTTTCATAAGTAACTTTAAGGAAGGTAAGTCTCAAAAAGAGATTTAGTATGCCCCTGTAGTTACTTTATCACCACCTCTTTTATTACCTTCTCGCCCAGTGCCTCATTTACCCTTTCTATAATTTTTGATTTCTGGTAAAGTAATTCGTTTTTCAGTGGAGCTACTGAAGTAGAAATAAATAATGTAGAATTAATGATCTCAATTTTATCGGTATAATTGGCAATCGTTTTTCCCATGATCTTTTCCCAGGCTTCCTTTACCTGCAAAGCCTGAACGCCACTCTTCAGTTTGCTTTTTTTTAGGAATTCTTTTAGTGCATCACCTATTGATAATTCTGCCATAAGACGAAGGTAAAATTTTTAATCCGCGAATTGCAGGATTGTTTTACAGATAGTATTTTTTTGAAATAAAAATTCTGATTTTTTGCCTGCCATCCGGTAGGTAGGTTGGTTTACTGTGAAGATAATGTTGGACAATGATTACGCAGATCTGCACGGATTAAAGAACAGGAATTCCGGATATTTGTTGGTTTACTGTAAAGAGGATGTTGGCCACCGGTTATACAGATTTAAAAATAGGAATTCCAGATATCTGTTGTCCCGCAGATACACCGTGCGTCCAGTCTCTACTTCAATTCAATTATTTGCACAGCATCTCCAAATTGCGAAAGTGCTGTTTGTAAACGGTCTGCGTGAGTATCAGTAATAAAAATCTGCCCCTTGTTTTTTTTACAAACATATTCCAATAAATTTTTTATCCTGCTTTCATCTAATTTTTCAAATACATCATCTAATAATAAAAGCGGAGGAAAGCCTTTTACCTCTTTTAATATTTCGAATTCAGCAAGTTTGCATGCAAATAATAAACTCTTTCTTTGGCCCTGGGAAGCGATGGCCTTAAAAATATTTTCCTTCAATAAAAAAATGAGATCGTCTTTATGAACACCAACATTGGTCCTTTGTGTAAGCCTGTCGCGCTGACGCGAAGCAATCAATAATTCCTGAAAATTATTTTCATTTAAAAGGCTGTTGTATTCTAATGCAACCATTTCATTATTGCCTGAGATAGATTTGTAAAATTCCTGTACCAGTGGAAATAATTTTTGAGAAAATTGGTTTCTGATTCGATGAATATAATTCCCGGGTTCAATTAATTGCTGATCGAATGTTTCTAATAATGCAAAATCAAATCGCCCTTTTAAGGCCTCATTCTTTAAAAATGCATTTCTCTGGGCCAGCACTTTATTATAAGTGATCAATTGCTGCAAATATTCAGCATCCACCTGGCTGATAAGCGTATCTATAAATTTTCTTCTTTCTTCACTTCCGCCGGTTATCATTTCAATATCATCAGGGGCAATTATCACACAAGGGAATTTGCCTATGTGATGTGAAAATTTTTCATAAGCGATATCATTTAGATAAAACTCTTTCTTCAAAGAAACGCGGTAGATACAAACGATCTTTTGCGACAGATCTTTTTCTCCGTTTTGTAATTCACCCTCCAGCCGAAAGCCTTCTTCCCCAAAATGAATATTTAAGGTATCATTTTTTGAAAAATAACTTTTTGTGAAACAGAGATAATTAATAGCATCAAGCAGGTTGGTTTTGCCTTTACCATTCAGGCCACAAATACCTACGATCCTTTCTGTAAAATCGAAAGTTTGTGCATGATAATTTTTGTATCCTGTTAATTTTATTTTTGTAAAGAACATTATGAGGAAGAGTAAGAGATGAGGTTTTTCATTTTCAATTCTTCTTAAACAGATATTAAGTTTAAAATGTAATGGGGGTATTCAATTTTCAATTAATAATTCTTCTCAAATAATTTATCTGCCCCAGATGATAATTCAAATGCGCCAATAAATAGATGAGCATATTTTGAGTGGAGTAAACTTCTTCCCTTATTTTTATTGGGAAATCTTTTTGTAAATCTGCAGGGGATAATTTTGGTAAAGTATTTTTAATGATTTCTTTCACCTTATTGATGCCTGATATTATTTGATCCCGTGGAATATCTTTAAAGGAAAATTCTCCATCTCGGTTACGTACATAATCTGTATTCCCCATGGTTTTTCCAATAAAATGGTTCAGGTTTCCTGTTATATGCAATGCCAGGTTGCCCGCAGAATTAGTGATTCCTTCTTTTGTTTTCCATAAAGACTTTTCATCCTTAAATAAGGAAATTTCTGTTGCTAATTTTGCAAGATCATTTTCAAAAAAATTTGTAATATCCATTTTTTTATTTTAAAAATTTAATATAAAAACCCATTCGAAATTGAGTTTAACGACTTCATCTCAGACGAATTTCCATTTATAACTTTGATAGGGGTAGTATCATTCATAAACTGCTCATATACATTTGCCGGAGCCTTTTTTACCTTTTCCATCAAAGCACGAAAAGCATACAGCCTTACTACTGCATTTTTGTCGTCTGTTGCCAGTTCTGTTAATTGTTCCGGGGTAGCTGTATTAAGTAAATCCTGGTAATTATTTTCCTGTTCTGAAACTACTTTGTGATTGCCCGCAACAGGAGTAGCATCATATACATTGGCCCTGGCTATTCTTTTAATTATTTTTTTAAGAGGATTCTCATTTGTTGCCTTAAAGAAAAAAAAATCAATACCTGTATCAGTATTTTGAGATGCTGTTGCAACATGACAGCAACAAATAATTAATAAGAGGAGACAGTATTTTTTCATCATTTTTATTGCCTCTAAAGGTAATTTTTTTTACTTAAAAATTTGCTTTCAGGGATATTCAAAAATTATATTTTAAAGATCTTAAAAAACTAAGGCCACAAAATATTCTATTTCATATTGATAGTGACTTAGTGTGAAATTTTTTGCACTAAAACAATCTTGCCATCAACTAATAATGAAGGATGCTAATCAAAAGTGAAACTGCTCCGGAATCATGGAAAAAACGATGCTTTGTTGTGTTTTAAAGGCCTTAAATCAGAATTGCCTTTTTTAAAGAACCATTATCTTAATGATTATTATATTTGTGCCTATGACTACAGAATTACTAAAAGATTTGAAAGACCGTTTATCGGTTTTGAGGAGGTTTCTTTGACGTTGAGAACCGCGAACAAAAAATAAATAATGATAAACAGTTATCATTATCGCCTGGTTTTTGGGACGATAGCAAAAGAGCTACTTCTATTTTGAAATCCATGAAATTAGATGAATATTGGTTGAACCTTTATACTGATGTGAAAACAAAAGTAGAAGATTTTTCTGTGCTTTTTGATTTCTGGAAGGAAGGGGAAGCGACAGAAGAAGAAGTAAAAGAAGCGTATGACAGTGCAGTGAAAGCTACAGAAGAAGCAGAGTTCAAGAGCACTTTGAATAAGCCGGAAGATGAAATGCCTGCCATTCTGCAAATCAATAGTGGTGCAGGCGGAACAGAAAGCCAGGATTGGGCTGAAATGCTTTTGCGCATGTACAGAATGTATGGAGAAAAACAAGGCTGGAGTGTAGCAGAGCTTGATTACCAGGCTGGTGATGGTGCAGGGATAAAAAGCGCTACCTTACAGTTTGATGGGCCGTTTGCTTATGGCTTTTTAAAAGCGGAAAGCGGCGTTCATCGGCTGGTACGCATTTCACCATTTGATAGCAATGCACGCAGGCATACAAGTTTTGCAAGCGTGTATGTATATCCGTTAATTGATGATTCGATAGAAATAAAAGTAAGTCCCGCAGATGTAGAATGGGCATTTTTCAGGAGTGGTGGCAGTGGCGGACAAAATGTAAATAAAGTGGAAACCGCTGTGAGACTAACGCACAAGCCATCCGGTATCATTGTAGAATGCCAGCAGGCGCGAACACAGGGCGAAAACCGTGAGAAAGCAATGGCGATGTTGAAAAGCCGGCTTTATGAAGAAGAGATGCGTAAACGCCAGGAAAAATTAGACATTAACAATTCTTCAAAGAAAAAGATAGAGTGGGGGAGCCAGATTCGGAGTTATGTTTTTCACCCTTACAAAATGATCAAAGATCATCGGACAGATTATGAAGTAGGGAATGTAGGCCCTGTAATGGACGGGGAGTTAGATGGATTTATAAAAGCGTATCTGATGATGGAGTAATTAGATAATTAGCTAATGTGAAAATTAGTAAATGTAATAATGTGCTGATTTGCGAATAAGTTAATGTTGACAATAAAGTAATAAATAATGCGGATTCTGATTTAAAGGAAAAAATATTAAAATTGGTAAATGTAATATGCACTGATTAACCAGATAATTAACGCTTACAGTAAACCAATAAATAATGTAAATTCTGATTTATGCAGTAAAAAATATGAAAATAATAGAATAGTAAATAACTTTAAAAATTATTTCTTAGACATACAACAATATAGCCATTCAACAATCCAACAATAAAGCAATCCAACAATAAAACAATAAAAAAATGCCTTCCATTTTAATAATTTATGATGAAAAAGCGATCAGGAAAACCTTAACAGAAATTTTAGGTTTTGAGGGTTATAAAATAGATGAAGCCGCTGATGGAGAAGAGGGGCTGAAAAAATTCAGGGAAAAGAATTACGATCTCGTTCTTTGTGATATTAAAATGCCAAAATTAGACGGGATTGAATTTCTTGAAAAGGCAAAAGAAATCAATTATGAAATCCCCATTATTATCATCAGCGGGCATGGGAATATTGAGACAGCAGTGGAAGCTGTAAAAAAAGGCGCTTATGACTACATTTCCAAGCCGCCGGACTTAAACAGGATGCTGATCACACTTCGAAATGCCATGGATAAAACCACGTTGCAGGCAGAGACAAAAGTTTTGAAAAGAAGAGTAAGTAAAGTTCAGGAAATTGTGGGTGAATCAGCTCCTATAAAAAAAATAAAAGATACTATTGAAAAGATTGCACCCACAGAAGCACGCGTTTTAATCACAGGGGAGAATGGCGCGGGTAAGGAATTAGTGGCGAGATGGATACACGAAAAAAGCAACCGTTCTTCAGGTTCAATGGTAGAAGTAAACTGCGCTGCGATTCCCGGAGAATTAATTGAAAGTGAATTATTCGGCCACGAAAAAGGCAGTTTTACTTCGGCAGTAAAGCAACGCATCGGTAAATTTGAACAGGCAAGCGGGGGCACTTTATTTTTAGATGAAATAGGAGATATGAGCCTAAGCGCCCAGGCGAAAGTTTTGCGCGCTTTGCAGGAAGGTAAAATAACCAGGGTGGGGGCTGACAGGGATATTAATGTGGATGTAAGAGTGATCGCTGCCACCAACAAAGACCTTCTGGCGGAAGTAGAAAATAAAAAATTCAGACTTGATCTGTATCACAGGCTGGGAGTAATTATTTTGCACGTGCCTACTTTAAATGAAAGAACTTCTGATATTCCCTTGTTGATTGATCGTTTTTTGGGAGATGTTGCTACTGAATATGGACAATCCAAAAAAGCTATTGATAAAAAAGCCATTGATCTTTTACAAAAATATAAGTGGACCGGTAATGTACGTGAATTGAGAAATGTAGTTGAAAGGTTGATCATACTCTCCGGTAAAACAATCACTGCCGAGGATGTTGAAAATTATGTATTGCCAAAAAAATAAAATGACCCTTATTACCCATATTATTAACAACCGCATTCATTTTTAATTATGAAACACATTTATTGTATAAGTGGTTTCGGAGCGGATGAACGGGTTTTTGCAAAACTCAATTTTGGTGAAAATGATGTCCATTTTATTCCCTGGAAGATTCCGGAA
>DASSHD010000086.1:0-11705 GCA_035693085.1 Hanamia sp.
ATTTTTGTTTCTTCTTTGCATCGTTCAAGTACTACAGCGTGATATGGAAACTTAAAAATAATTTTTTATGAAAAAGTGGTTATTGTTTTTTTCTATTTCTTTTTGGATTCTACCAATCAGTAGTTATTCGCAATCTTCGCAGCATTTAAGAAAAAAGAAAGGCTATTTTTTGATAGCTCATAGAGGGGGAGTTATTGACAGTAGTAATACTGAAGATAGCGGACCTCCGATTAAAGCGGCTATAACAAAGGGTTATGACATGATAGAGGTAGATTTAAGGCTTACAAAGGATAGCATTTTTATTATTCAACATGATCCTACATTTAAACGTTATTATGGTGTAGATAAACCGGTTTCTTCCATGACCTGGAATGAGATCAGTAAACTAAGAAGTTCAAAGGGAGGAAGTAAGGTACTTAAGTTTGAAGACGTATTGAAAATATGCCAGGGTAAGATTCAACTTATGATAGATAATAAGATCAGAGGACAGGATTCAGTATTGTTTAGTAAATTAGTAAATCTCTTAAAGAGGTATAAATTATTAAGCCAGGCTATGATGATTGGTACGGAAGAATCCACACATTTTTTCACCGGAAAGATTAGGTTAAGTTGTACCAGGAAGCAATTGGAAAGTAATATGGAGAAACCCGGATATTCATCCCGGAATTATTATTTATTTGAACTTCCAAAAAATTTATCTGTATCTGATGTTGAGTGGGCTAAAAAGAATCACATACCTGTCGTGGCAATAATTAATGGATTTAGATACTTTCGTTCAGACAATCCGGTTGAAGAGACCAGAAATGATATTGATAAAATGATCGGTGAAGGAGTAAGTTGTTTTCAAATTG
Source organism: Hanamia sp. (assembly GCA_035693085.1). Taxonomy (GTDB): domain Bacteria; phylum Bacteroidota; class Bacteroidia; order Chitinophagales; family Chitinophagaceae; genus Ginsengibacter. The sequence continues at coordinate 852 of DASSHD010000086.1, forward strand.
ACTCTAAATTTGATGCTCCCTTCTTTTATTAAAAATTATTTGTTGTTATTTAGATATTTTAAAAAAAACTGCTTACGCAATTCAATAATATCCTTTTATAATAAATTTTCTAAAACACGTCATAACTATAAATTGAGATTATAGTGGTACAAAAATCCAATAGAATAATAAGCTTCATTTTTATTTTAATAGTGTCTTTTACGATCGGCTTTGGTCATAATGGATATGCACAGAATAATAATCACCTGCGTTATGTGGACCCGTTTATAGGGACTACCAGAAGTAAAGTAATTACCAAATGGGGAAGCTATGGCGGCACCTACCCTGGAGCTGTTGCTCCTTCAGGAGCAATACAATTAACTCCGGAAACACGCATGTCGGATGTTAAAGGGTATGATTATGTTGATAGCGCTATATATTATTTTAGCTGTTTCGATCATTCCAGTGGATTCCCCGAAGGTTCCTCCGGGAGACTTTTTGTAATGCCTGTTAATACAAGTAAATTTAAGCCAGGGGAATACCGGAGATATTTTTCACATGCTTACGAGGTCGCCCGTCCTGGTTATTACAAGGTTGTTTTTAATGATGATCATACTATTGTAGAAACGACTACTTCGACCCGGACAGGATTGTTCAGGTTTACGTTTGCCTCTCATATTGTTCCCCGGATCTTTATTGGAGATGCAGGTGAGATCACTATGAAATCAGCAAAGGTCTTGTATGGATCAAATGCTAATACTGTTATTAATTTTAGCGAAGAATATCTTAAAAAGGAACAAGTCAGCAACGGATGGATTTTTACTTTTGCATCCTCTGGCGCGAAGAGTAAAGTAATTGTATTCAAACTAAGTAAATCTTCCGTTGGGATCGAAAGCGCTCAAAAAAACATAGACCAGGAAATCGGCAATCTTGATTTTGATGCAGTATATAAACGAACAAGAAATGAATGGTCTCAAAGACTTTCTGTTATTGATGTAACTGACAGTAGCCAAACAAATAAGACTATTTTCTACACAGCATTGTATCATTCGCTTTTGATTCCCTGGGTAATCTCTGATGCAGATGGGAGGTACAGAGGATATGACAGAAAAATACATCAAAAAAGTGGTGGGTATCAATACGGAAAATTCTCGCCCTGGGATAGTTTCCGGTCTCTGAATCCTTTATTGAGTCTTTTATATCCCGATAAGGAGGAAGATATCATATTATCTATGTTGGATATCTATAAACAAGCCGGACATTTGCCTGTCGGGCCAATGACCGGGAATCACGTTGTACCGATTATTGTTGATTCCTATCTGAAAGGAATAGATGGTTTTGATAAAACACTGGCATATACAGCTATGAAAAAGAGTATCGTTGATTCACCATTTACCAGGTCGGATATGGAAATCTATAAAAAAGATGGATATGTTCCTGATTTGTATCCCGAATCTGTAACCAGTACTGTAGAATATGCTTATGATGATTGGGCGCTTTCACAATTTTCGAAATATATTATTTGTAATAAAGATGATTATAAAACTTTACTTAATGATGGCTATAATTATCGAAATCTTTTTAATGTGCAGACGCTGTTTTTATTGCCCCGCAATAAGGATAAATTCAAATTACATCCGGGCAATTCTGGCTATAAAGAAGGAGATAAATGGATATATTCCTATTTTGTACCTCAAAATGTGAAAGACCTGGTTAATCTTATGGGAGGTAATGATCAGTTTGCTTACCGTCTTGATTCTGCTCTTTCCAATAATCTTATTTTATTTGATAATGAGACTGTATTTCATATACCATATCTATTCAATCAGGCTGGAAAACCGTCATTAACACAGAAATGGTGTAGGAAAATAATGCTTACCCGTTACAGTGCAGATCCCGGTGGGATTCCTGGAAATGATGATTTGGGAGCCATGTCAAGCTGGTATGTTTTTAGCGCTTTGGGAATTTATCCTGTGTGCCCCGGCAGGCTGTTGTACACTATTAGTTCACCTCTGTTTCAATCAGTAACTCTGCATTTGGCAAATGGAAAGCGATTTGTAATTAACTGTGTCAATTCTTCTTCAAAAAATTCTTTTATACAATCATTGACAGTTAATGGTAAACCCGAAAAACAATTGACCATATCACATTCAACACTTTTAAAAGGAGGAACGATGGCCTTTAGGATGGGTAGATATCCAGGTAAATGGGCTGCTAATATAGATCCTATTGAGCTATCAGAAACAAAAAGAAACCCCGATTTCAGATTTTTAAGTAGTTCTGCTTCAAAAGAGAAAGTCGAACCTGATGAGCAGTTTGCGGTACACTTTTCATTAATTAATAAGGGAGGTATTGGTACCAAAATAGTCAAATTATACGTTAAAGGGAAACAATATGCCTATAAAAATTGCCTGGTTTTACCAGGACAATTAAAGGAGGATTCAATAACGTGCAGGCTATATCCCGTTGGTAAAACGGTATTAAAAATTGACAAATTACCACCAATTATTCTGGAAGTGAAGAGTTCCGGGAAGATGCAGGAGCAATCTTTTAGAGTTACCCGCCTTGCTGCAAAACCTATGATTAAGCAGTTCTCGATGGAACATATTAATTATACAGTTCAAAATATTGGAGGCTATAATCATATTTTTCATATTCTACTAACTATTAATGATTCATTACTATTTACGGATAGCATTGAAATTGCGCCGGGCGCAAAAAAGAATATTGAGCATACGATTATGGCAAATCAAGACGGACTAAAAATTATTAAGGTTGGTGGAATTGTGAAAAGATATAAGGTATATAATGATAATTTGAGTTCTCTTTTGCTGGATTTCCCAGCTATTAAAAATACGGATGATAATATAATCAGAGACCGTTCCGGATTTCAGAATAATGGCTACATTATGTGGTCAGATTCGGGCAATGTAAGAAAAGATAGTAGTAGATTGGTATTTGGAAAAGATTGTTTTGTAGAGGTGCCTAATTCAGAAAGCCTTGATATTATGGGTCAGACTATTACCATGATGGCTTGGGTTTATCCTACAAAAGCAGGAAATGGTCTCATTGATATACTTACCAAAGGTGATAATGATGTTTTACAAGTACATGATGGCAGATCACTTTCATTTTTTGCCGGTGGCTGGGGTAGGGGGGAATGTGAGGTTGAACTTCCTGAGAACTGGATTCAACATTGGCATCACATAGCAGGTGTCTGCACAGGTAAAAAACTATATCTTTTCATTGATGGAATACTGAGAGGAACTACTGTTTTAAAAGATACAGTTGACTTATCAAATTTCAATATTTGGAATCTGGGACGAAATGAAGAATTCCCTTCAGCAAGAATATTTAATGGATATATGAAAATGGTGAAAATATTCGAAGCTCCTCTAACACAAAAAGAAATTGAATCAATTGTGGAAAAGGAGAAAGTTTTTATAAATGAATAAAAGATGAATATACTTTGTGATAAAGGAACGCTTAAGCGGAATAGATTGATTAAATTTAATTATAGTTTTTTTCTCATAATCAAGTAAAGAATATCCGTAACAGCAATGTTGCGGGTATTTCTTTTTTTGGAAAGAGAATACTATCAAAATAATAGGAATTTGTTTATTTACTGCCCACCTGTTTTCAGCACTTTTTAAATCCATGCCCTGATAGCATTGATTTTGCTGGCTCGAGTTTTGAAAATGGGTTGTTGCTGCAATGCTGAAAACAGGAAAAGCTATTAGATAATATTCAATTAGAATAACAGCATATCTTTTATTGCTGCCTGTCTCTTCCCGTTATTGCCCTGATTTTTTATTATGCCTGTCTGCAATATCCCGCAGGTTTAGCAATGATTCTTTGTAAGCATCTTTAATGAATTTTGAATCGTAGCCATAAGTAATAAAACGCATTCCTTCATTCACCCATTTATTCACATCCTCCATATTGTTTAAATGAATTCCCGGCGCTACGCCATGTTTGTTACATTGAGCAATAACTTCCCTGAACGCCTCCTCCATTCTTGGGTGATGCAACTGGCCCGAAATACCCATATCATGGCTGAGGTCTGCAGGGCCTATCATTATAGCATCAATTCCTTCTGTTGATATAATTTTTTCGGCGTTATTAATACCCTCCTCACTTTCAATTTGTACAATGGTCATCAATTCCCGGTTGGCCCATTCCAGGTATTCATCAATCTTATAATCCCTGAATAAAGTGGCGGTAGTAGAAGTGCTTACACCTCTTTGTCCCATTGGGGCATATTTAACCGATTGAATTATATGGTGTGTTTCTTCCCCAGTTTTCACCTGAGGCAATACCAATCCCTCAGCCCCAATATCAAGCATCTGGGCCATTTGATGGTAAAGCTTATCCGGAACACGTACAAATAAGCCGACAGCCTCATATTTTGCTATCAATGAAAAATTACCAAGGGTTTCGTAATCGTAGTCATTGTGCTCGGTATCCAGTATGATATAATCCCATCCTTCTGAAGCACATAAGGCAACCGCCTGTGGCGATTTTAAAATTCTAAGCATTGTTCCAAAACAAACCTGCCCTTCTTTTAAGCGTTTCTTCACAGTGCTGATCTTCAAACTCATGTTGATGTTTTTTATTTGTTATTGATACCATTTGAAACGAGCAATGTAAGGCTCACTATGGCAATTTGTTGTAATCGCAATGCTGAAAAGTTCATCATTTAAAATTTGCTAATTCTGTTTCAATAACCATATATCACAAACTTTTGATTTTTGCCGCCAGTTAATGGTTGATTCTTCAGGCTCATCAAAAGTTACTTCAATTTTTCCATCGCAAACCAATTTTACCGGCACCTCAAACTCTTTAAATTCTTCATACCCCTTGTTGTAGATAGTGGGTTCAAGCCGATAACCATCCACACGCAATAACGCTTCTCCATAACCGGCAATCCTGATCGTGTAATAACCTTTCGGGTCAAGATCTTCATAAACTAATTTGGGAAAGTTCTGAAATAATTGAGTAGATAAACGGCGTCTGCTCATGCCATTGTCCCACCAGGCTACATCAGTAGCGTCATCCGACCTCGTGAGTACATGAGGTTCTTTTGAAATGTTAGACACATCATCATAATAGCTTCCGGGTCCAGGGTTTTCCCAGGTGTAGATAATTTTTAGCCGGGCCAGTTTCTCCTGTTCAGTTTTCATCTGCCGGATTTTTGCAAATTCATCTGCCAGCCACCAACGATTGTTTAAGGGATAATCAATAAAATCTAAAATAGCTCCGCGCTCTTCACCACTGGCCTTGTACAGTTTTACACTGGTTTGCATGCCGATTGATTCATAAAGCGCAGCGCAATAATCAAAAACCTTTTGCCTCAATTCCGGGGAAATGCGATTTTTATCTGCTTCATTTACGATTGACAAAGCACTATCCATTGCTTTGCCTGAACCAATTACCGTTGCTTTTTCAAGAACCGCATTTGCTTTCATTTCAAGACCTTGTTCATATATTTTCCGGCGCCGGGTGTAGGTGTCGTAATAGCATCGCATTACTAATTGTTGCCAACGCCAGTTATTTTTTAACTGTGGGTTTTGTGCTTCAAGATTTTGCCAGAAAGAAAACGTGGTTTCTATGCCTCCGTTCTCTTCTATCGGGCCAACCCAGTTTCGCTCCAACGCTAAAATTCCATTTGCCGCAGGTTCAGCAACGGCAGCGCCAAAGAAAAAGCGTGCATAATCTTTTAAAATTTCCGAAACGTCCTTATTGGAATTCCAGCCTAATTGGCTCCAGATAATTTTATTTACATCATCCTGTACGCCATCTGAATAGGAAATAAATCCATCAGTAAAAGGGGCGAACCGGTTGTGAATTTTTGCGTAATAAAATGGTTGCGGGTTACAAACTTCGCGCCCTTCTGTCAGCGCATAAGCCTGGTCCCAATTGAGTACCGGGTATTGGCAACGAACACTATGTGTAATGTCGGGATAAGAAATGTGCTTATATTTCGCTGGCAATCTGAAACGTGTTTCTGCAAGGTCGGGACTGGAAGGCCCTGTGACCACGCCGGTCAGCCAATCAGGATTATTATCATTTAGATATTTGTAAAAATAATCAACCTGCGAATTATTAAATCCTTGCAGCGAAATCCATAGACCGGCCTTGGGATGGTATTTTTTAAGTTCAGCCGCAATGCGTTTCAAAAAAGGCATTACGTACTTTGGGTCATTTTCGCCGGGGTCACCTCCGGGAAAAAAGACACCATCAAGCCTTGGGGTTTCCTTGTATAATTCAGCATGTTTTTCAACTTCGGCTTCAAACTTAACCTTGTCAGAAAGGTCAACATCCGCAGGAGTCCACACCCAATATTCGAGTCCGTAATTGTTACAAATTTCACTCATCTTCACATTCATTTCTTTGCGTGGCACTTTCATGTGAGGCCCGGGCTTACCATCCTGGAATGGAATATTTTCGATGCTGTTTGTGCCAAACAATGCAAGTTCACGGATGTATTTCTCAAACTGATTTACCGTCCATGCATCCCAGGAGTTTGCCGCATTTCGGTATCCAAGCTGATGGCCACGGTAGGGGTATTCGGGGGAAGTGGCTATTTCATTTGCCTTATCAAAAAGAATTTTTTTGTTTGAAAGAGTTGCTTTTCGAAGAAACTCGCCGATGGCAAAAATGACCCCTCTTTCATCAGCGCCAATCAGCCAGAGAATGTCTTTCCCGTTCTGCCGCGATGAAACTATTCTGAAACCTTCAGGCTTCGTTTCCGGCAATATTTCACCGGAACGTTCCGGTACCTGCATTCCTCCTACTTCTTTATCTTTTACAGATGCTAAAATGATTGCCGGGGAATTTCCTGGTGTTGAACTTAGCTTTAGATGTATGGAAGTACGCGGGGCTATTTCTTCCTGCAATACAAGGATTGCTGTTTCCCTCACCGGGTTCGCAATTGTTGAAGAAGCGATAATGGAAGCTTTGCTTAAATCAATTGTTTGCGCTGATGAAAAATCAATTTGAAATAATAAAAAAGAAAGAAAAACTGTTTTGAAAAAGCAAAGTTTATGCATGATATTGCAATTAATCGAAAATGAAAATTATAGTAAAGCAATAAATAAACGCAATTCCTATTTTGCTGGTAAAATGGACAATACTTTCTAAATGGTTACTTTATTTTTTTAAGCTCCTCCAATGTCCATGGTTTAGTCCGGCCTTTCATTTCTTCTCTTATTTTCTTTACCTCATCGCGTTTAACAATAGGGGAGAGACTCTTTTTGCCGGAGGCCTTGTTTCCAAATTCATAGCGGGCATAGCTTAATACATCAGCAATCCAGCCATCTCTGTTCGCTGCCATTGAAGGCATCTCAGCAGGATATGTTTTTCCTTCAACCGGGCCGGTTAATCCACCCAATAAAATTCTCATTGCTGTATATTTTTCCGAAAGTTTTAGAGGACTGGCTCCTACAAGTGGGGGAGCAGCCATAGCGCCGCCACCAATTGCTAATCCCTTACCGTCTGCGCCATGGCAGTTAGCGCACAGCGATCTAAAAGTGATTGCTCCATCAAGTATTGTATTTTTATCGTCTTGAGTCATTCCGCCAAGCCTGCTTGAAAGTGCTTTTACTATTTGATTTTTATCAAGCGCATCTTTGGTAGCCACGATCATTTTATTATCTGCATTGTCTTCCAGTATCTTCTTCACTATTGCTTTAGCCGTATCCGATTTACTTTGATACATAGACAACAATACCTGCACGCGAACATCATAGCTTGGATCATTTTCAAGTTTTGCAACTTCATCAATCATTTGGCTATCATTTTTCTTTAAGTATGTTTCGCTGATCCATACGGCGGTTTTTCTTACTTGTGGATTTGGATCATTCAAAGCCTGTGTAAGAGTTCCTTTATCAATTGAGTTTAATCCTTCTAATGTCCACAACGCATGAATGCGTGCCAGGTGGCTGGTATCGCCCGATGAAACTCCCTTTTGCCCTGTGGCAATGGATTTCAAGGCAGGAACGACTGACAGGTCGCCACGAACAATAATTAGTTTTTGTGCATTATCGCGCCACCAGCCATTAGGATTTCCCAGGTAAGTCAACAGTTTTGTGGTAGGTTCTTCCAGCATATCAGGTTTCGGGTCACTTTTAATTCCATCATAGACCACCCGGTAAATGCGTCCACGTCCAATATTTTTGGCGAGCCCAAGACTATCTATTTTATTTCTGAGAAATGATCCCGGTTTCGTCCAGTTACCTTGCTGAATAATTCCGTGATACATATCCACTATATATAAATCTCCATCAGGCCCCGTAGCGCTATTCACCGGGCGAAAATTCATGTCTGACGATGAAATAAATTCTGAACTATCATAAGCATTCTTCATAAAAGTTTCTCCTTTTATATCATATACTTTGGCTCTTCTTACTATTCTTCCAACAGGCTCACAAACAATATAATCTCCTACAAAATCCTTTGGAAATCCATCGCCTCTATAAATGGACTGGCCGCTGCAAGCTGTAAAATGATTCAGTGTATTATTTGGGCGTAACCTGGCATTCCCACCCTGAACATCGGGAGTGGCGATGATAGGCCATACTGCGTCAAAACCGGGAGCCAACTGATCAGGAAAGTCAAGCTGACCATAAACAGGATTGATTTGAAAACCCAAAGCAGGCGTTTCTCCTCCGGCGCTTGAGAAAAATAAACGTCCGTAATTGTCGTGCGTTAATCCCCACTGCCCACTGACTCCGCTGGGAATGCTGTCTGCCTGCAAAGTGCCGTTGGTATAACGAAAACGCACGGGTTCATAGGTCATATACATCCAGTTGTCCAGGTTCCAATCAAGCCCGCTTCGCTGGTGTTCCATGTTCTCATCGCTAGGAACGTATTTATCATTTTGGTAAACTATTTTTTTTACGTCTGCTTTACCATCGCCATTCGTATCAGTATAGCTGGTTATCGTGATTGAATTGGTTTCATTTACCAGTAAAGAATTTCCTACACTTTGCATCATTCTTGGTAATAAAAGACTATCTACAAACACAGTACTTTTGTCCATTTTCCCATCATGATTGGTATCTTCCAGTAGCATGATCCGGCTCCATGGAAGTCGTTCGCCGGTTGCATCGGCATCTTCCATATAAGTAAGCATTTCAGCTACATACATTCTGCCATCGCCATCCCAGGTAATAGCTACCGGATCTTTAATCATAGGTTCGCTGGCCACTAATTCGATATGGTATCCCTTAGGAAGATAAAAACTTTTGAGGCTTTCTTCAGGAGATAAATAGGCGGGAGACGGATGTGGATTAAAAACCGGCTTTTGATCATTTTCATGGCTGGCACATGTAAAAGCAATTATTGATAATACCATCAGGATAATAACCTGTAATTTAATTTTCATGCTGGATATTGGTTATATTATTAAGTGATTTTTTCTTTATTTTACTTTAAGATTGCCATAATTCTTTGTCCCCATAGCGTATTCTATCCCACCGAGGATATGTCGCAGGTAAAGAGGATCGGTATAAGATTCTTCCACATGACCCAATTCGGTATAAAATGCCCGCCCCCCATCGTATTCATGATACCAGGCCATTGGATGATATCCCATCGGTTTGATCTTTCCAAGATCATAGCTTTTTTCATCAATCGTGATCAGCACATGCAGATCCTTTGCCATCCACTTAAAACTATACCATTCATCTTTACGTATCCATGGATTGGGCAAAAATCTGGTAGCAATATTTTTGCGATCCACAATGTTTAATGTGGCAGTCTGTTGCGCAGGATGTCCACCAAAATATGCGCCTGAAAGATTTCCATACCATTGCCAGTTATATTCACAATCTGTGGCGGCATGAATGCCCATATAACCACCTCCTGCTTCAATATATTTTTTGAATGCTTCCTGTTGGGCATCATTTAATACATCTCCTGTCGTGCTTAAAAATATGATGGCCTTATATTGTTTCAGATTTTTATCATTAAATTTTTCAGCATTAATGGTGGTATCAACATCAAAATTATTTTCCGCACCTAATTTTTGTATCGCTACGATACCATTAGCGATTGATGCGTGATGATAGCCGGCAGTTTTGCAAAATACCAGTACTTTGGGTTTTGGCTTTGACAAAGCGGGACTTACGCTACAAAAAAGTAAAGTCACAAGCGTTAGTAATACTGGAAGATGATGAAAGCTGTTTTTTTCTGTTTTATTTTTCATAGTTTATTATTTAATGTTTTATTTTTTGACACTCCTCACATAATGTTGAAGTGACAAACAATGAATCGTATAGTTTTGAGAAATTCATTTATTTACCCCAGCAAAAGGTTGGGGCGCGATTACTCTTGAATAAATAAATACAAATTCCCATTGAAAGCCTGCCTTGCCGGTAGGCAGGTTCGTTTACTATAATCATACTTCTAAAGTCATGTTCCTGCAACTTCAGCAACTGGAATTTTATTATTTTTTTTCTTTTTCGACCTGATATAAATAAACAGAAAAAGAAAGGCAAATGTCAATACTAGCGGAATAATGTTGGTAGCCATTACTACCTGCGGGCCGGCTGCCAGTTGCGCCTGGGAATAAGCCACTGCCTCAGGAGTACCTGCAGCAGCGGAACGATAAGTATCTATGTTGGCTCCGGCAGGCAAAACTGCTGCTATAAGATTATCATAATATCCTCCCATAAAAAACATATAGATTGACACAGCAAACATACCTGCGCCTCCCAATAAATTAATCCCTAATGCTCCGGACTTCGGAATATTTTCTGATACAAATCCCAGCATCGTGGGCCAGAAATAAGCTACGCCAAAACCGAAAATTATCGCTCCAAGAAAAATTGCATTACCACTAAGTGTTCCTAACAAATAAATTCCGATGGT
>DASSHD010000087.1:0-4979 GCA_035693085.1 Hanamia sp.
ACCCTTGTCCCACCTGGCTTCGTGCGGCTTTTTCGCTGAAATTGGCACTCGGCACTTAAAGGGGGGGTCGTAGTAGCCCCCCCTTTTTCCCTCTCTCCTCGTAAAATCTAGTTCGAAATCCAGTTCATAAAAAGCAAAAAAAGCCCTTAAAAAACACAGGGCTTTTCTAAAAATCTAAAACCATATTTCTAATTACTTTAAAAACGCTCACAAGCCTTTTTAAGCCGCATTGCTTAAAAAACCACACAAACCCTAGCAAACTACTTCAAAAGCTCTTAAAAACGATTTTGAAGAGAAATAAGGGCATTCTAAGATCAATTACAACTCCATGCCACTAGATCTGCTTTTCGTTTTCTTCTGTTGCTGCCGCTGCTGAGAAAGTTCTTTGTTTTTCTCCACCAGCCAATCCATCGAGAAATCTGCTTCTTTAGCCCGTTTTATAAATTTCTCTAAAAACAATTTAATTTTACCAATCGCTTTTTCAAGTCGATTTTGTGGAATCGTCTTTTCTTCTTTATTTTCTTCGAGGATCTCCAGCCAGTTTTCTCCCTCTTCTTTATTCTTTGGCATACGGTCATTCTCTAAATTATGAAGCACTAACCGGCCTTGAAATTCTAACGTACTAATCTGAAGATCGGGCTCTTTTTCTTCCAAAATACTTTTATAAACAATTGCATTTTCTGTTTGTCGATCTCGCTCTTTTTGCAACAATGTAATTTCTCTACCAAAATCAATATTTCGATAGCGAAGATGTTCGTTATCTTCCTCGAAATTTTTCACATTTACTTTTAAATTTTTAATTTCTTCAACAGCTTTTGATTTGTATTTATCAAATCGTTGTTGAATTCTAATACTCGAATTCGATAACTCTTTCATTTTCTCGTAGCGTTCCGCTGGCAACATAACTACTTCTTTTTTATTAAAGACTCCAACAGTTTTCTTCTCAACTTCTCGCTCAATACTTTTCAAAACTTTTTGCGGATATTTAAAACTCTTAAATTCGTTAGCCATTTCCTCTTTCTGCTGTTCAATCTCCGCTGAATATTTTTTCAGCGAATGAATATTTTCAATCCCGATCGTCTTATCATTTAAAATTCCTTCTTGATAAATTTCAGGGATTCGCTCTTTCAAGTGTCTATCTAAATCAGTGTGAAAACTTTTCAATTCCGATCTCGTCAGCACTTCTTTCGCTGATACTTTTTCACGCTCTTTTTTCTCATCCCAAACAACCGGAACAAAATCAAAATGCATGTGAGGGGTTGTTTCATCATTGTGGACATTCGCTGAAACGACGTTCTCCTGTCCTCCATAACGATCTGTAAGAAATTCGTATGTTTCCTCAAAGAATTTCCTCTGATACTCAACAGATTCATTGTGAAGCGATTCAGGCAGTGTGACGATCCACTCACAGCACACCTTTACATCTTTCCGATTCATGCAATAAACTTCACTCAATCTTTCGTCCATGCGGGAAAGTGTATCTCCGTCTTTTTCGCATAAATCATAGTTCAGATGTGTACGCTCTGTATCAATATTTTTGTTGGAATGGTTTTCTGTTTTTCGGTCTAAGTGAATTGACAAGCCTTGCATATTTCCTTTAGTGAATTTCTGAACGTGCGCCATCTCGTACACCTCCATTTGAGAAGAGAATAACACATCAGGCGAGAGGAGCCAAAACCATTTGGTATAACACGGTATACCAGAATTCTTCTGGACGTGCTCTGCGAGGCGAAAAGCAAGGGAGCAAAAACCGCTCCCCCAAATTCAAAAGCAAAAGAAAAGATCATGGGCTTTGCCCAAACCCACGAGGGAAAAGTTTCCCCTCGACCCCCTCCAAAAAGCTCCCCCAACCCCCTCACTTTTTGAGGGGGCTCCCTCGCCGGTTGGCAGGTCAAAAGGTGTTGCCTTTTGACGAGCCAAGAGGGTTCGGGTGTAGCAAAATTGTCAACTCCTTAAATTCCTTTCGCTGTCGCTTCAGTCAGACATTTACCGTTGACAATTGCCACGTATTTTCTTCTGCAGAAAGTTTCACTTTTAGCCGAAGAAAATAAAAAGAGGTGGCAAATTTGCCACCTCTTAAAAATTTTCTGATCTTCAACAATCGCGCCCGATTGCTTAAGAAAGCTAGAAGTCATTTAATTTATCTCTGGTATTCAACTTTTAAATTGAATTTGTCTTCGTTTATATACATTCAAGGTGATCAGCCAACTAGTAACAACGACTCCTGTAAAAAGGAATAGCATATTACTATACAAATAAGTGGATTGATCAAGGTCCATAGGTAGCAACTTCTGATTCAGTAAGCGTACAGATAATAAACCACCAACAATTGCAATACCTATTCCCTCTGATAAAAAACTGGTAAAATTAAGCAAACTCATTCCGGCACCAGCTTCCTTTTGTTTCAAACTACTTGAAACAATTGTAGATATAACTGTTTTGGTGAATGACAGCCCACCAAAAACAAAAACTAATATAATTGTCAGTAACCATGGTGTTACTTCTAAAAAAAAGGCAGCAATTAAAAAGCTAACGGAAAGAAATGTAACTCCAATGGTTAACACGTACAATGGACCTTTTCTATCAACAAGTAATCCACCAATGTAACCGAAGATAATAACGCTCATTGCTCCAGGGAAAATAATCACACTGCCAATTGCAGCAGTACTTAGTTGATGTACATCTTTCATCATGTAAGGAACCATAGAGATAAACCCTGCTACTGTACCAAATATAAGTCCTCCACAAAGGACACCAATTATAAAAGAAATATTTTTCCCCAGTGCAGGTTCAACAAAAGGTTCTGTTACTTTCCTAATATGTTTTACAAATATCAGGAATGACAGAATACTGATGATCAGAAAAGAAATGTTATAAGATGTTGTAAACAGCATAAAAAATACAATGCCCACTGACATTAGTATAATTCCTACAATATCAAAATGACCTTTTATCCTTACTTCTTTTTTCAACAATTTAATAAGGAACGGAACAGTGATAATTGTCATCATTGGAATGAGCAGAAGATAAGACCAATGGATAAAATGAGCTATCATTCCACCAATAGCTGGACCGATACCTTCTCCCATAGCTACTATGGAGCCAATAAGACCAAACGCTTTACCCCTATTTTCCTTTGGAATATAGCGCGCAACTACAACCATCACGAGTGCTGGAAATGCAGCTGCACCAGCTCCTTGAATAAATCGAGCCAGAATAAGTATGGGAAAAAAAGAATGTCCAACAAACCCAATTACCGATCCGAAGCAATTTATTATAATCCCAAATAGGAGTAACCTTTTAATGCCTAGCTGATCAGATAGCTTTCCATATAGAGCTGTTCCAATAGAAAAGGTTAACATAAAGGCTGTGTTCACCCAGTTTGTACTCGCCGGTGATTTATTAAAATCATTTGCAATATCAGGTAATGAGACGTTCAAAACCATTTCATTTAATACGCTAAAAAAAGATAGAACGCAAAGCCAAATTAAAATTTGGTTGTGTCGTAAATTTGATTGTGAATAAGACGTATTCACATTTCGCCCTCCAATAATGAGGGTAGACGCAGTTTATAGGGCTAATGATACGTTTCCCTCTTTTAATTGAACCCTGTTACATTCATTGCACTTCATAATTAATGCCTCCTAATCTTGATTGAAACATTTTACCACATACAGACTAAGTTTTAAATTCAGTTTTCATCACTTATTCCGTTAAATGGCCCGTTTGTTGAACATCTTTTGTATCTCAATAAACCACATGAACTAAAACCGATCCATCATCAAAAACAGAAATTTGAACAGGTTGATAATCAACTTCGTCAAAATAGCAAATATGATTTTCGTCTAATTGCTCACGGCCACCTTCACGATAGCTTTTGCCATAACGTTTTCTAAAATATTGTTTTGCTTCCAACACTGTTTTAAAATCAGGAAAATTCGCCTCATCTTCTCTAGTAATCATTCAATCTACCTCCTTTTTGTCATTTTAATTCGCCTGTTTCTTTGTCGAAATCGCTTCGACCATATTTCCGTTCTTGATAAACAGCATCGAAATACAATCTAATCAATCCAGTATGCGACCGCAAAACAGAGTTTATTATCTTCATGCTAGGCAAATTATGTTCAGCCCCACGAGTTTTAACAAATCTCCTTAACTCACGAATGTTTGCTAGTCCATTTTCATCAATCAAATCACAGACATCATTCAACATGTCGTCTTTGTCTTCGGCATCAAGCGTTATGTACCGATCAATATCAAAGTTGTTCAGCAGCTTAATGTCTTTCTTGTCATACACACGTTTCTTTTTAGCAATAGCATCTTTTGATTCATGAGTTAAATACAGATATATATTCTCCATGCTTTGAACTACAATTTGAACCATAGAAACACTCTTATCGCCCAAAATTTGTCTTACTTTTTTACGCACACTATCAGTGGTTACTGGATTTTTTGCTACATAAATTACATGATAGTGAGCCTTTTTATATTTTTGCCCTTCAACATCACTTAAATCTTTATCATGAAGTGGACTAATTGCAATCGGCAAACCAATTGATTCTAATTTCATTTCCCAATCTTCAGGGATAGATTCGGGGTATAATAAAAACGTGAAGTATCTTGCTTTATCTTTAGCCATAATGATATATTCACCTTACAAAAATGAGTTGTAAATTGAGCGTACCTTTCGCAGAGGCGCTCTTTTTTTATGCTCATTGATGCCCCTTCTTATGATTTTCTACAACATCATTCATATATCTCCGCACATCATAAGTCACAATTTTCCCTTGCTCCAACAAAGCTTGCTTATATTCAAAATACAACTCTTTGGGAATACGGATCGTTACACTTTGCATTTCTTCTTTTTCATTTTTTTGAGCCATAACAAAACCTTCTTTCTCATGTTTTTTTATTAGTATATAACATTATTCGGATGGAGTAAAGCATTACAGGGAAATACAAATTTCCGAAATTCAGCT
>DASSHD010000088.1:0-3572 GCA_035693085.1 Hanamia sp.
GGATGGCTGGCGGTTTTAATTCCTATGGCTGGTGGTTTGATTGTTGGATTCATGGCACGCTACGGTTCTGAGCGCATCCGGGGGCATGGAATACCGGAGGCAATGGAAACAATTCTTGTAGGCGGCAGTAAAGTAGAACCAAGTCTTACCATTCTCAAACCCATAGCCAGCGCTATAAGTATTGGCACAGGTGGTCCGTTTGGTGCAGAAGGCCCAATAATTTTAACGGGCGGCGCAGTCGGTTCAGTATTGGCACAATTCCTTAATCTCACGGCTATAGAAAGGCGAAGTCTTCTTGTAGCAGGAGCCGTAGCAGGAATGAGCGCAGTGTTCGGCACCCCGATAGCAGCGGTAATTCTTGGTGTGGAACTCCTTTTGTTTGAATGGAAACCGCGTTCTTTTATTCCTGCAGCTATTGCGAGTATTGTGGCAGACGCTATCAGGCATTGGTTTGTCAACGAAGGTTTGATGCGGGGAGAGCCATTATTTCCCGTTCATAAAATGGTGGCGCTGGGAAGCACCGGTCTGATGGATGCAGTTATCTTAGGAATTATCTGTGGTGGAATGGCCTGGGTATTAACCACAGCGGTTTATGGCGCCGAAGATGCTTTTCGCAAATTACCAATACACTGGATGTGGTGGCCCGTTTTGGGTGGAGTGATCGTTGGTATAGGCGGCCTTATCGAACCAAGAGCGCTGGGAGTTGGTTATGATACCATTGCAGATGTACTTGCCGGAAACGTTGCTGTCACTGCATTAGTAAGTATTTTTGTGGTTAAATTAATTATATGGGCTGTGGCTTTAGGTTCCGGAACAAGTGGGGGAATTCTTGCTCCAATTTTAATTATGGGTGGGGCATTAGGCGGTTTGTTAGGAATGGTTTTCCCGGGGAAAATACCTACAGAATGGGCTTTGCTGGGTATGGCGGGCGCATTGGCAGGTGTAATGCGATCCCCTTTTACATCTATTATTTTTCCTATTGAACTTACACACAGTACTGATTTATTTCTTCCTTTATTAATAACGGTCACGCTGGCACACCTTATCAGTGTACTTATTTTAAAACGTTCTATTCTAACAGAAAAAGTAGCCCGGCGTGGATTTCATGTGTTGAGAGAATATGCCGTGGAACCTCTGAAAGTTCTTTTCGCCGAAGATGTCATGTCAACAAATGTGCTTACTATAAGCTCGGGTACCTGTATGTCTGATGTAGAATCTATGATACAGGCCCAGCCTCACATGCGAAGACAACGTTTGCTGCCGGTGGTTACCCCCGATGGATTAATTTTAGGAGCTATTTCCTGGCAGGATGTTATGGAAAAAGCTTTACACGGCGATCTTTCAGGTACAGTGGATGACTTTATGATAAAGGACCTGATCACTACTTTCCCCGAGGAATCCCTTCGGGCCATAGCAGATAGAATGGCGGCTAATCATGTAGGTGTGCTCCCGGTAATAGATAGCAGGGAAAAAGGAAAACTTCGGGGGCTGATCACGCAATTCGAATTGCTCACAGCACGTGATCATATTTTGCAGGAAGAACGTAAGAGGGAGCGGGTTCTGAAAATGTGGCCTGTTTATAGCTTTGGGAATCTTAATAAGCTTACAGGTTTTTTTTCTTCCTCTCATGATATACGACATACGGATAACAAAAAAGATACTGAGAAAAAGTTATGATTTCTGCAACGTTCACCTGAGAATAACTTTTTCGGAAGAATAATGGAAAACTGTTTAAGTATAGTGGCACCTCTAAACTTCTTTTTTTGTTATACCCTGTCTGGGCCGTCAGGCAGGCTCATCTTTAATTCCTCCTTCGACAAGCTGACCTGTAGAAATTCACGGTTTTACCCCTTTCACAGTATAACATGAATAAATTTTCGTTTTTTTATTCACTATTAAAATGTCAAAGAATTATTTCTTCTGAAGCAGATAATCAATACTCCATCTTCCTATAGGTTGAATAGAAAGTAGGAACGCGCCGAAACTCGCAGAGAAAACTGAAGCGTCCAATGCCGATTTTAAGTGTGTGTTGATTGACATTTCAAGGGCAAATACCAATAACAATATTCCTGAAAAAAAAGCAATGGATTTTAATTTGAATCCAATGATCAATAATATTCCAAATGCGATTTCTAATATAGTACCTATTATTCCAAGTACATTTGCAATCGTGCCGGAAGCGCCAAAATTCAGTTTGCCCACGTATTGAATAAAATTTTCCCAATTACCCCAGGCCACCGCCGCTTCTCCAGGCGCGCCCCAAAAACCAAACCTGTCGGCTACAGCAGATAAAAATCCTATTCCAAGCGCTATTCTCAATAATAAAATGATAATATTTTTCACGATTTAATTTTTAAATCACCAGAGATTTCTTTTATCATTTTGGCAATTTTGATTTATAATAATTTATTTTTTCTGTTATATTCATCCTTGCATATCTCGGTGAAGGAGAAGGAAGGCATTCCCCGATTTTTATATCCGGAAATAATTTCATAAAACTTTTCTCAACAAATTTGCTTGTAAAAAATATTTTTTTAATGTTCTGGTTTTTTAGAATTGATTTTATGGCTTTGCCATTGAACTCAATCACCTCAAGATTGCTATCCATATTATTATTATCTTTCCTTTTCACTTTGAGAAAAATATCCACCATACCAATTCCATGTTTTTTGAAAAGGTTTTGTTTCTCAGTCCGGGTTTGCAGAGCAGTTTCGTAAACCCCGGAAATGATTTTCCAAAGTTGATTTCTTTTGGATCCGTAAAACCATTCTTCTTCGTTAAGAACACGATGTGTTACTTCTCTTCCCGGAAAGCTGCCAACAATAAGAGTAGTAACATTTTCAGGGATAAAAGCTTTAAAGGGATGCGTTTCGATTTCTTCCATTTCAAAGATAATTTTTTATAAGCGCCGGTCGCTGAGTGATTTCATGATAACAGATTGAATCTTTTTTAAAGTAATGAAAAACGATGCTACGCCTGGTAAGATTCTTGTTTTTGTGAGATTCCCCTCCATGAAAAAGATTGGCATGCCATATAAATAAGTCCCCTTTTTTTGCAAGGAATATCTCTTTTTTCATTTTGTGTTCCAGTATTTTTTCAGCAATCATTTTTTCATAAGCAGCATAAGATTTATTGCCAATGAATAATGCAGAGCCTTCATTTTCATAATCAGAATTTAAATAGTAGGGCAATGTATGGCTTTTAGGATAATAATGCAAAGGGCCATTGTCCATTGTTATATCTTCCAGTGCTATCCATGCGCCCAGCAAGCCTCCCAAAGGAAATGTAGTCATGTGTATTGAGTCCGAATGCGTGTGTTGTTCGCTTCCATTTAAAAAATTAATACTTTGAAAAAGCACTGGAATTCCATCAATTAATTTTCCTAACAATTCTTTCAGATTCTTATCGTTGCCTATATTTTTTATTAATCCGGAATGATGGATAGCAAACATTAATTTATTGCTGTTGTTAAATTGCAGAATTTTATCGCAAATTAATTTTTTTATTTCGTTATTTATTGCGTTTACCTGTTCATTTGATAAATAATTAGTGATTTTAGCATAACCATTTTC
>DASSHD010000089.1:0-4075 GCA_035693085.1 Hanamia sp.
AACCGGCTTCGTTAATTTTTTGATATAATTAAAAAACCCTCTCCAAATAATGGGAAGGGTTTATCATTGAGCAAAAAGTGTATCTTTTAATTTGTTTTAATATCAACAGTATTGACATCACCACCGCCAACTTCACAATTAGTAGTGATACGGTCTGCGCTGATACCTTCTTTTTCTGTTAAGTAGGCTTTTATAGCATCTACCCTCTTGTTACACAGAGCCTGAGAAGCTTTGGAAGCGGCAGGATAACCTGTAACAGTTATTGAACAAGAAGGGCTATTTTTCAATTTAGAAGCTACGGTAGCCAACATTGCTTTTGCATCGTTGCTTATGGTGATTCTCCTGTTTTTGAAAGAAATACTTGGAAGATCGCCGATATTGCATTGGTTGGCAACTGCCAATGAATCTCTTAAAGTTCTGCAGCAATCAGGTTCAGGGCATTTACCCACACCGTCAGCATCTACAGGTTGACAATAAGTAGGAGTTATCAATTCTTTATCCTTATAGTCAGGAACACCATCACCATCAGTATCCAAAGGACAACCATGTACATCAACTGCAACTCCTGCAGGTGTATTCGGACATTTATCAAACTGATCAGTTACGCCATCGCCATCAGCATCATCCAAAACAGGTTTTGGCAATTTCATGTGCTTAGGAGCATTAATTTCGCTGTATGCATAATCAAGAGGATTGATCCACCAAAGAGGTTCAACAGCTTTAGAACCAATATTAAAGTTCAACCCTACAGAAAGATAATTATAAGTATCAAAATCTCCAGTCAGAACAGGGTTGCCGATAGGACGCTCCTGCCAACGCTGGCCATCAAGTAAATCATCTTTTGTAACAGTAAATCTATCTTCAAGCGCTAGATTCACTCGTTTGCCTAATTTGAAAGCTATACCTCCCAATACTGTTCCGGTAGCTCTTAATGGATGGCTACCAATAGTTGCTTTTGTTGTATTTTGATTTTCTGCTTCTGTATAAGGAACATTTTTAAGTAAGCTCTTTAATGCCTTACGTGTGTCTTTACGTCCCGAATAAGTACCTCCGCTAATCGAACTGAAGGTCTCGGGAACCTGAACTTTTGCGTTATAAGTAGTAGCTCCTATCCCTACACCACCATATATTACCATTCCTGTTTTTTGCTTATGGAAGCGAATATTGTTTAAAGTGAAAATACCTTGTAATGATAAATCCTGAACAGTAGTTTTATAATTATAATATACCGGCTGAAGCGCTCCTGCATTATAACTACTCCATACAGGGTCATTTGAATAGCCGTAAGATGGTTTCCAATCTAATCCTTTGGCAACTCCATATATATATTGCAATCTCAAAGAGAAAACATATCCTAGTGCTCTGCGAATATGAATACCGAAACCACCGGTAGGCAATAATGAA
This sequence comes from Hanamia sp., assembly GCA_035693085.1. GTDB lineage: Bacteria > Bacteroidota > Bacteroidia > Chitinophagales > Chitinophagaceae > Ginsengibacter. Next base: position 1,405 of record DASSHD010000089.1, read on the forward strand.
GGCACATCTCCACTTATAGAAAACATACCGCCTGAAACGCCAATTTCAGTTTCACTTCTGGGTTTCGCAGGAAAATCGTAGGTGTTGTTCATAAACTCATTTTGTTGCGCTCTTCCTTTTGAAGAAATTACGCTTGAGTCATAAATATTATAAACACCTGTATCCTGAGCAAAAACGCCAAGAGACAAAAGGGAAAAAATTCCCATTAACAATAATTTAAACTTTTTGCTTGCCATAACATTTTAATTAATGATTTCTTAAATAAACTTTTTGATTGCGCAAAAATATCAAAGGAAACTCAAAATTCAAATTTTTTTTATCATTCGGTAGGATTTTGAGCCATTTACATATTCTTACTATTTGAAAATTTAGAATGATTCCTGCAACAAATGAACCAAAAAGAGAAATATTATATATTATTTAAAAGTACCGGCCTTTTAATGATCGGTTTCTCTTTAAAAATTTATTCAATAATCTCTTAATTCTTGGTTTCTGTCTTATATTGCCACTTTACATAAAAAATGCAATTTTCAAAAAATCTTATAGCAACAGAATTAGCCACTTTTGAGCAAAAATTTACACAATCTGTGAAAAGCCAGGCTCCTTTGCTCGATAGAATAATGAAGTATATTATTAAAAGAAAGGGTAAACAACTCAGACCGATGTTTGTCTTTCTGAGCGCTAAGCTTCATGGAGAAATTAATGAATCTACCTATCGGGCTGCGGCGTTAGTTGAGCTACTTCACACTGCAACTCTTGTCCATGACGATGTAGTAGATGAGTCTTTGGAGCGAAGAGGTTTTTTTTCTATAAATGCATTGTGGAAAAATAAAATCGCCGTATTAGTGGGCGACTATCTTCTTTCAAAAGGATTGTTACTCTCAACCGAAGCAGGAGATTTCAAACATCTTCACATTTTATCAGAGGCTGTAAAACAAATGAGTGAAGGCGAATTATTGCAAATTGAAAAGGCACGCAAATTAAATTTAAAAGAAGATATTTATTTTGAAATCATCAGAAGCAAAACCGCTTCATTACTTTCTTCAGCCTGCGCGGTAGGCGCCTGGAGTACAACTAATGATGAGGTGCTTACAAACAAAATGAAACTTTTTGGTGAAAAGACAGGAATCGCTTTTCAGATAAAGGACGATCTGTTTGACTATGGAACTGAAGATATTGGAAAGCCAACAGGAAACGACCTGAAAGAAAAAAAATTAACTCTGCCTCTTATTTATACACTTAATAATATCAATGCCGGGGAAAAAAAGAAAATAATTTACATCGTAAAAAATGAGAATAAAAATCCGGAAAAGATCAAATACGTTTTACAAAAAGTTGTTGAATCAGGAGGCATTGATTATGCAGCGGCAAAAATGAAACATTACCGTGACGAAGCTCTATCAATTTTATTTGAATTCCCTGAAAGCGATGTTAGAAAAGGACTTGAAGAATTGGTAAGATATACTACAGACAGGAAATATTGATTTGCTGATGGGCAGATTGCTGAATCCCTTTCTGGTTGTCAGTAAAGAAAGGAATAAATAGTATTTCTATTTCTCAAATATTTTACTATTTCACTAACTTGTTGATTAAAACTTTTGAATGGAAAAAAGATGGAAAATAATTGAAGCAGATAAAAATAAAATTGATGAGTTACATTCATCTCTATCCATCAGTGAACCTCTTTGCAATATCCTTGTTCAGAGAGAAATAGATACATACGAAAAAGCAAAGAATTATTTCAGGCCACAACTTTCCCAGCTTCACGATCCATTTTTAATGAAGGATATGGAAAAAGCAGTTGAGAGGATTTTATTTGCAATAAAAAATAATCAAAAGATCCTTGTGTTCGGCGATTACGATGTGGATGGCACTACATCTGTAGCCATCATGTACCGGTTTCTAAAAAAAATATACAACGAAGACAAAATTGATTTTTATATTCCCCATCGTTACCGGGAAGGCTATGGCGTAAGTAAACAGGGAATTGATTTTGCAAAAAAAAATAATTTTGACCTGATCATTTCACTTGATTGCGGAATCAAGTCTGTTGAACTTGTCGGGTATGCATGCTCGTTAGGACTTGATTTTATTGTTTGCGATCATCATCTTCCTGATGAAGAAGTACCACCCGCCATAGCAATTTTAAATCCTAAACAAAAAGATTGCAACTATCCTTATAAAGAACTCTGCGGATGTGGTGTGGGATTCAAATTGATTACAGGGCTTTCACAACAGTTAGGCCTGCACGAAAATGAATATCTGTGTTACCTTGACCTGGTGGTAACTGCAATTGGCGCCGACATCGTGCCGATAACAGGCGAAAACAGGATACTCGCTTTTTATGGATTACAAAAACTCAATTCTACACCGTGTGCCGGAATAAAAGCATTAATTGAATTAAGTGGTATTCAAAAAAAATACTCGATTAATAATGTGGTTTTTATTATTGCCCCACGCGTAAATGCCGCAGGGCGCATGGATGACGCATCTAAAGCTGTGAAGATGTTTATTGAAGATGATTTCGAAACTGCAAAAAAGTATGCTGAAATGTTGCATAGCGACAACACTGATAGAAAAGATGCAGACTCAACCATTACTGAAGAGGCATTGTCTATGATTGCAAATGATCCGGAAATGCTTGCAAGAAAAACTACGGTAGTTTTTCAAA
>DASSHD010000090.1:0-5155 GCA_035693085.1 Hanamia sp.
CGCCAACTCTTTAAATTGAAAAATGTTGCTCGAAACCAGTAAAGCAACAATTATCGTTAATTTCTATTTAGAATCGGCGCATTTAGTTGGCCTTTATAACTAATTCAGAAGATTTTAATCCCGCTGAAGAAACCTTTAAAACAATATTCCCTGATTTTTTCCCTGATTTAATAATTACAAGACACCTGCCATGCCACGCTTTGCGCTGAGGAAGTTGATAACTTTCCACACTTACCGGATCAGCATTGCCAACGCCGGCAATGGTTCCGGGGCCTTCAATTTCAAAATGTACTAAATTTTCAGCGTTGGGATTTCGATTTCCATTTTTATCAACCAGGTCAACTGTTATATAACTCAGATCTTCATTATCCGCCTTAATCCTGGCTCTGTCTGCCGATAATTTTATTTGTGTAGGTTCACCGGCTGTTTTTAAAATAGCCGTATTTACTTTTTTCCCATTATCATATCCAACTGCTTTTAATTCTCCGGCGATAAAAGGAACATTATAAACAGCCATAAATTTTGTGGAACGATTGGTTGGTTTTTTACCAAACGATTTTCCATTTAAAAATAATTCAACTTCATCACATGATGAATAAATATTTACTTCAAAAATTGAATCTTCATCACCTTTCCATGTCCAGTTTGCCACAACGTCATCCCAATTCCATTTGCTCCATTCAGATTTTTTAGGATTTACCGGAAAAGATGATTGTAGTGGTTTTACAAAAATGGATAATTGATTTTTTTTCCAAAGCGCATCGCGGTAAAATGATTGGGGGCGTTTCCATCCGCAAATGTCAATATCACCGCAATACGCGAGATTCCATGGATAAAAATGATTTTTGTCCTGCGGGTAACCGAACCAGCCAATACTTGATTCACCAATGTAATCAAATCCGGTCCACACGAAATCACCAATTACCCACGGATGATCTAAAACATTCATCCAGTAATCGAATTGCTCTAATGCAAAAGATTCTGTGGCAACCATAATTCGGTTTGGCTTTCTCTGATGATCGCTTACATATTTATCCTTTGCATAATTATACCCGCAAACATCCAAAGCGGAAAAAAATGGATCTTTCTGATCTGAAACACCATCTACAGCAGCCGTAACGGGCCTTGTGTTATCTACAGAACGAACATAATCCGCAAGTATTTTGGCGGTATCTGCAATAGAAGGTTTGTCCTTTCCCGGAATTTCATTTCCGATACTCCACATGATAATGGAGGAATGATTTCTGTCGCGAAGCAACATGCTTTGTAAATCTCTTTGCCACCAATCTTTAAAATAAACATGATAATCATCCGGATTCTTTCCTTCGTTCCAGCAATCAAAGGCCTCGTCAATCACCAGCATTCCCAGGCTATCACAGGCATCTAAAAATGCAGGTGCCGGAGGATTGTGAGAACAGCGAATCGCATTAAAACCGCTTGCTTTCATAAGCGCGACACGTCTTATTTCCGCACGATCCAGTGATCTTGCGCCCAGCGGGCCATTATCAATATGGAAACATCCACCTTTTAATTTCATTGGTTTATCATTGAGCATAAAACCGTTTGTCACATCAAAAGAAATTTTTCTTATCCCAAATTTTGTTTCAGACCGGTCAGTTAATTTTCCATCATGATAAATTTCAATAACCACTTTATATAAGACAGGTTTTTCTATTGACCACAATTCCGGCGATTTCAAAATGACACTATTGGTAAATTCATTTTCATTATTTGCCGCAATGATTTGTTTTGATGATGACTTTGCAACCTCAATTCCTTTGTCGTTTATAATTTTATTGACTAAAGTGATCGTTGCTGAAGCGCCTGTTTCATTTTCAACTCTTGTTTTGATGTTTACTTTTGCTGATGAAACACTCACTTTGGGTGTGGTAATATAAGTTCCCCATTGCGCCACATGAATTGGATTGGTTTCTATCAACCAAACATGGCGGTTGATTCCTGAACCTGCATACCAGCGGCTGTTTGCGCCCACGTTTTTTACTTGTACTGCAATAGTATTCTTCTCATTCCATTTTATTTTATCAGTAATATCATAATAAAAAGAAGTATAGCCGTAAGGATGATTTCCCAGATGAACACCATTGATCCAAACATCAGCATTCATATAAACGCCATCAAATAAAATAGAAATTCGTTTATTTTTTTCGTTTACTGGTAAGGTGAACGTTTTCCTGTACCAGCCAATTCCACCGGTAGTAAAGCCAACGCTAACGCCATTGATGGCATCCGGATTAAAAGGAGAATTGGTTCCGGGCAAGTTTTCAATACTCCAATCATGAGGCAGATCAATATTTCTCCAGCTATTATCTTTAAAATTAGCCTGTTCGGCATTTGCCACATCTCCGCGATGAAAGCGCCAGCCTTCATCAAATGAAATTTTTCTTTGAGAGAAGGCTACTTGAATGAAAGAAAAAAAGACAATCAATACAGCTATTCTTTTCATAAAATTGTTTTAAGATAAAAATATTTCAGTTTACTATTTAAGCATAAATGAGTGTCAAAATAACATTTATTTTTTAATTTTATATTCTTCTGAAAAAAGGTGTGGCAAATTTTATTATTACCAGGTTATAATTACTGTAAACCAACAATAATTAATGATTCTCATTTTTTTTATACTAAAAGATTGTTGCGGGAACAGTTTGAAGTGAGGCTTATATTTTGATTTTAAAGAGTCGGGATTAACCGAACTATAATCTTTAATAAAATCAATCACGTTTTTATATTGGGTGAAATCCTCTTTCTCATGCATGGTTGTTAATACAACGCATCCCATGCCTGCGTTCTGAGCCGCTTCCACTCCTTTGGGAGCATCTTCAAAAACGATACAGTTTTCGGGCGAGACGTTCAGCAACTTAGCACACTTTATAAAAGTTTCGGGGTCAGGTTTACTGGTGGTTACATCATCGGCGCTTATTATCGCTTTGAAAAAATGACGAATATGCAGATTGTCTAAAACAAAATCAATATTGAAAGTAATAGCCGCAGAGCCGATTGCCATTGGGATGCCGGACTGTTCGCTCCTTTCTAAAAATTTATGCAATCCGTTTATTAATTTGAGATTGGGTAAAAAAGCTTGCTGATACCTTCTTTCTTTTTCCAGTGACAACTCTTTCATTCTTGTTTCATCGAAATGATTTTTTCCAAAAATCCTTTCTAACAGTTCGCTATTTTTCCCATACATTTCTGCTTTAACTTCATCCCAGGTAAGACCTGCCTTTAAATCATTATTCAAAATATCGTACCACGCGCGGGCATGATATTGCATGTCGTCAATCATAGTGCCATTCAAATCAAAAATAAATGCCTTCTTTTCCATTGTCGTATTTAAAATTATTTATTCTGCATTTTTAATGCGGTTAGTAGGAGATCTTTGAACATAATCAAAAGTAAATATTAAAGTAAGGTTTTGATGAAATAAAATACTTTTGATAGACTCACTTAAGGCACTAAGCCACGAAAAATACTTCAAAAAGATCTTAACCGTCTGTGCCGCGGCCAATATCAGCAACTTTCGGATTTTATAACCGCAAAAACATCGTGACATTTGCATTGTAAAACTTAGAAAAATGAGCACACAGGAAGAAATTAATTATAACCGGATTGCACAGGCAATAGATTATATCAAAGCAAACTTCAAAGCGCAACCCAGCCTCGATGAAGTGTCAGCAAACGTACATTTAAGCCCATTTCATCTTCAGCGTATATTTAGCGAATGGGCGGGAACCAGCCCAAAGAAATTCCTGCAATACATCAGCATTGAACATGCTAAAAAAATACTGGCTGAAAATGAAGCCACTCTTTTTGATGCCGCTTATGAAACAGGACTTTCGGGTACAAGCCGGCTGCACGATTTATTTATAAACATTGAAGGAATGACGCCTGCGGAATATAAAAACGGTGGCAAAAATCTCAACATCAATTACAGTTTCGCGGAAAGCCCGTTCGGAAATATGATTGTGGCTTCCACACAAAAAGGCATTTGTTACATGACATTTAATGAAGATGAAATGCAAGCATTATCAGATTTGAAGTCGAAATTTCCCAATGCATCATTTCATCAGAAATTAGATTTGAAACAACAAAATGCTTTGTTCATTTTTCAAAATGACTGGGGTAAATTAAACGAAATAAAACTGCATCTAAAAGGCACAGACTTTCAATTGAAGGTTTGGGAAACATTGTTGAAAATACCGATGGGCCAACTTGCGACTTATGGTACTATCGCTCAAAAAATAAAGAACCCAAATGCTTCAAGAGCTGTAGGCACCGCTATTGGCAGCAACCCTGTAGCATTTTTAATTCCATGCCATCGTGTAATTCAAGCATCAGGAAATTTTGGTGGTTATATGTGGGGGAGTACCCGGAAAACCGCTATTATTGGATGGGAAGCGGCATCCTTCGACAGGCTCAGGATGACAGGCTCAGGATGACAGGCTCAGGAGAACAGTTTTAAAATAATCAAAATGGATTTATTCGATAGCTCACCAAATGAAACAAAAAATCTTTTACCGAAAGACGGCACTGTAAATTATTATGGTAAGCTGCTCAATAAAAAAGAAGCGGATCATTATTTTGAAAAATTGTTAACGGGTATTCAATGGAAAAATGATGAAGCCATCATCTTCGGAAATAAAATTATCACAAAGAGGAAAGTTGCCTGGTACGGAGAAAAACCATTTGAATATACTTATTCCAAAACAACCAAATCAGCGTTGCCATGGACAAAAGAATTGTTGGAATTAAAAATTCTTATCGAACAAAAAACAGGCGACACTTTTAATTCCTGTTTATTAAATCTTTACCACACCGGCGAAGAGGGCATGACCTGGCACAGCGATGGAGAACCAGACTTGAAAAAGAACGGAGCGATTGCTTCTTTAAGTTTTGGAGCAGAAAGAAAATTTTCTTTTAAGCACAAGCAAAACAAAGAAACTGTTTCAGCGCTTTTGGAACATGGAAGTTTATTAATGATGAAAGATACCAAGCAGCAAAACTGGCTGCATCGCTTACCGCCAACCAAAACAATTATGAAACACAGAATCAATTTGACTTTTAGGACGATTGAGGAGTGATTATGAAAGACGCTACTAATAAGGTTTTGAAGTAAACGAAGCTTTGTCGCAGATTTTTA
>DASSHD010000091.1:0-14764 GCA_035693085.1 Hanamia sp.
TGCAAGGTTATTTAAACAAAGAAGCCATTTTGAATGAAGATGAAGTGGTGAATTCCATAAGCGAACATGCTTATCCGTTAAAAAGCAAAAAAGATTTGCAACCCCTATTTGACCGTATTGGCGACTCAAGAATTGTGATGCTTGGCGAAGCGAGCCATGGCACGCATGAATACTATACCTGGAGGGCTCATATTTCAAAACGGTTAATAGAAGAAAAAGGTTTCAACTTCATTGCTGTAGAAGGCGATTGGCCTGATTGTTACCGGCTCAATCGTTTTATAAAAGGATATGATAATGATCATAAAAATGTACGTGAAGTATTAGAAGCATTTGACCGCTGGCCTACGTGGATGTGGGCCAATTGGGAGGTGGTAGCATTGGGAAATTGGCTACAGAAGCACAATACAGGATTGTCTGCAGATAAAAGAGTTGGGTTTTATGGTTTGGATGTGTATAGCCTTTGGGAAAGCATGGAAAGCATTATGAAATATTTAAAGAAAACAGATCCATCATCATTGAAGGTTGCTGAAGAAGCTTACAAATGTTTCGAACCCTACAAAGAAAATGAAGGACAATCTTATGCACGGGCTTCACAGTTTGTACCGGATTTATGCCAAACAGAAGTGGTGAGTTTATTAAAAGAGATTCGACAAAAATTACCCACTTATAATTCAGATTATGAAAATGTATTCAATGCAGAACAAAATGCATTGATTGCAGTAAATGCAGAAAGATATTATCGCGCCATGATTCAGGGCGGCCCGAATAGTTGGAATGTCAGGGACCGGCACATGGCGGATACTTTAGAACGTTTATTAAAATTTCATGGAGAAGATTCAAAAGTAATTGTGTGGGAGCATAACACGCATATCGGCGATTCACGGGCTACGGATATGGTGGATGATGGAATGTTTAACATAGGCGAACTTGCCAGGTTAGAGCATCATGATAAAGGGGTGGTACTGGTTGGCTTTGGATCTTACAAAGGAACTGTGATGGCTGCCAGGGAATGGGAAGCGCGGATGCAGACGATGGAATTACCTCCGGCAAAAAAAGGAAGCTGGGAATATTTATTGCGCAAAGCCGGTAAAGAAGATAAATTATTGCTGATGGATGATTTTGGTAACAATAATACATTGATGGAAAATCATTTTGGGCACCGTGCAGTGGGCGTGGTTTACAATCCCAAATTTGAGCGGCATGGTAATTATGTTCCCACAATTCTGCCGAAGAGGTACGACGCATTTATTTACTTAGATGAAACTAAGGCGGTGCATCCATTGCATATTAAGCCGGATGGTCATCAAACGCCCGAGACTTTTCCTTTTGGGGTGTGATATTTTGTAAAGACAAAAATTATGAATTTTCAATTCAAATTATTTCCTGTGTAATTCCATATCCATCACCTCTTTCCGGCCTGATTTTTTTGTAATGCGGATTCTATAAACCACGCCCTCTACCTGGCCATAATCCGCAGCAGGAAATGGCCACTCGGCAGACAATTTCATCATTTCACCGGCAATCTTTGGAATGGGACGGGACATTAATTTATCAAGTGCGAGATTTCTGTCTTCTTCATTGGTAAGTTCTTCAAAAGAGCCCCAAACAATAACCGATTCCCAATTTGCCAAATCCTTAATCGTATCTATCTGAAGACAAACCTTTGGATTTTTTCTCATCATTGATAATTTTAATCCTTCAAAAGAGCGGAAATAAATGTATTTACTATCATAAGCATAGCTTATTGGAACGATATACATTTCACCATCGGCATGACAGCCCAATCTTCCAATAATGTTTTCTGAAATAACTTTTTCAATTTGCTTATTATTTAAATCTTTAAACATGATGATGCTTTTTTTAAACCAGCTTTTGATAAAACTATAATGTAAAACAGGAATCTTACCTATTTGTCAGTTTACTGCAACCGGCAGGAAAAATTTGCTGGCAGCCACTTAATCAATGTTGGCAAAGCTTTTTATTTTTTCATTTATTTTATCCAATTGCCCTCCGAATTCGTTCTTTAATTCCGTGAACTTCTCTTTGTTCACCTGTTCATTTATTTTTCGCATAATTTTTTTGCTTTTTTTGGAAATGTCTTTCCTGGTTTTCTTTCCCTTCTTAGGAGCAAACAATAAGCCCAAAGTGTAGCCTGTTATAATTCCCGCTGAGGAGGCAATAATAATTTTTGATAAAGTTTTCATGATGTCTGTTTTTAAATTTTTAAAAATGCTCGGAAGAAATAATTATTTTAATAGTCTAAATAATACCTTTTGCTTTTTCATTTCTCAAATTCTTCTTCCGGTATAAGCTGGGCCTGGCTTGAGTTCATAGATTTTCCCAATTGATTTTGTGCTTTGAGCGTCCTGTTATCTGTTTTTGAAGTCTCTATCCAGATATTTCCGGATCTTCTTGATACCTGCATGGCTATTCCGAATTTCTCATAGAATTCTTTTTCAACAGCGCCCACTGTGCGGTTCCTGTTGATATCAAATTTTTCGGCTTCAAAAGAATCACTTTGTTCGCTGATAATTTCGTCCGGCAACATCCTGTCTTTTTTTTCTGAAACTTTCATTTCAGAATACGGTTGCTTATAAAATTCAACTTTTAAGTACGGATAAGTCTTAGAGATTTTTTTTTGTAGCTCTTTAATTTTTGTGCCTGCTTCAATTTGAAGTTTCATGTTTGGTTATTTTAAAGGTGTAATTTTTTAAAAGAATAATGTTTTGTGTAAATGTAGGTATGCAATCTTTGCCAAATAGTGATCGCAATCATTCAAACAAATGAACTTAATCAGCCTGATGAAAAGCAGCAGGAAGGAAACTTTATTTGATAGTAAAGCAACAAAAAAACAATATTTCTATTTTACGAACACGAAATAATAATTCATCCCAATTCCATCCCTGGAAAAAATTATGCGCTGTTAGTATTCACCGGGCAGCGCCAAAATAGGCTGCGCCCAACATGGCGGTTTTGGTATTTAAAATAATGCGCACGGTAACTTTTTCCAGAAGATGATTCATCCTTCCGCTATCTACAAATGAGGTATTAAATTGATACTTTTCAAATAACGGAATAATTTGCGGAGCAATTCCGCCACCAATAAACAAACCACCGGTTGCTTTCATTTTCAGTACAAGGTTGGCAGACTCATGCGCAAGGAAACGAATAAAAAGTCGCATCGTCTCATCACAAAGAGGGCTTTGTTCTACATGCTTGCTAATCACCGCTGCGGCATCGCCTTTATTAATTTCATCTACGAGCCAACCATGTTCTTCTAATTTTTTTTCTTCTTTTAGGAATTGATAGATATTAAAAATCCCAGGGCCACTAATCAGGCGTTCATAACTAACATGCCCGAATTTATTTTGCAAATATTCATACAATTCAAAATCGGTTTTATCCCGCGAAGCAAAATCAGTATGCCCGCCTTCTGTTGCAAAAGGATGATACAACTTTCCGTCAAAGTACAAACCCGCTTCTCCCAATCCCGTGCCGGGCGCAATGATAGCCGCATTCCCAGAAGGCGCATCACTGCCTTTATGAATCACTACTGTGTCTTTATCGGTAAGCATTGCTAATCCATAAGCTGTAGCTTCCAGGTCATTAATAAGATAAACATTTTCGATACTGAGATGCTTCGCGATTTTGTTACTATCCATGTCCCACGACAAATTGGTGAGTTTCACTTTTCCGTTGAACACCGGCCCCGCTACACCAATACAACAAGCTTCGGGATGTGGTTGATCTTTTAAAAAATCATCCGTTATTTGGGTGATGCTTTTGTATTGTTGAGATGGATAATTATCTTCTTTCAACGCGACAACATCGTCATCGTTCATCTTGAATAAAGCGAGATTGGTTTTGGTAGCGCCGACATCACCTGCGAGTACAAGGATGTCACCCGCTTTGTTTTTATTGGATTCTGAAAATAATAACGGTAGCATAAATTATTTTTTGATGAAAAGAAATTTGAATTTAAAAAAACATTTTATTGTCGTGAAGTTCTGCATTTTATTATAACCAATGCCCGAACTTTTTAATAAACCACACTTTTACAAATTGTGTCAGCACCCAATAACTCAATAAAATTATAAATAGAAAATTGGATTGACCAAAAGATGCATTTGCTGTCCGGGCATCATGGTAAAAACCATTGATGCCATTAGCGTTTTCACTTAGGCAAATCTTTCATGTTCCCGGTTTTACAACGCTATTTTGATCTTACAAAAAGAGTTCCATCATTTGGAATTTAGTCGTATGATACACTGATATCAATCATCTTTACTACTGATTAGATGCAATATTTATCAACTAAATCGCTGGTATGTTTGCATAGGTCATTTATATGATTTTGGAATGGGTTCGTTTTGTGTTTTGTCGCATTATCAAAGCATTTCAAAAAAATATATCAGTAAACAAATAAATAAAGAGGATTTCTATTTTTTAAGTAAAAAAAACAAATTATGAACACACCATTTTTAAAATCAATTATAAACACCATCAAGTATTGGTACATGCCATTGCTGGCAGGACTATTTTTTGTGATTGTAAGTGTCATCGTATTTGCCTCACCGCTAAGTTCGTTCGGCGCGTTGGCTATACTATTCAGTCTTTCCTTTTTGTTTGGAGGAGTGGCTGAAATTATTTTTTCAGTTACCAACAGAGGCCAGATGGTGAATTGGGGCTGGTCGTTGGCTTTTGGAATTATCACATTACTGATGGGAATTTTGCTATTAACGAATACTGCGCTATCAATGGCCATTTTGGCTTATTATGTGGGCTTTACTATCCTGTTCCGCTCTATAGCGGCTGCGAGTTTTGCAATAGATATAAAAAAATATGGTAGTAAAAACTGGGGTGGTTTACTGGCTTTAGGAATTCTTGGTGCCATCACTTCCTTTATTCTACTTTGGAACCCGGTATTCGCGGGGCTAAGTGCCGTCTTTTTCGTAGCGTTAAGCTTTCTATTTGCCGGACTTTTTAGTATTTATTTTTCTCTGCAATTGCGAAAGCTTCACAAATTTTCTAAAGAGTTGCCAACCAAAGTAAAAGGAGGATTCGAAAACCTTGCAGAAGAAATTCATGACGAATTATATAGTTAAAAAGTATCTTTAAATCAAAGATGTAAATAGATATTAAAATATCCTAAACAAGAAGTTCAAAAACAGAATTTAACCGTAAGTGCGGTTGTAGAAAATATACAGATCTTTTATTTTTTATCCGGAAGTTGTAAAAAAAATCCGGTGAAAAGTGGCACTACAAGTGCCTTTTAAAAGAGATATGAAGTTAAAATTTTAAATTGATACAATGACGATTAAAAAAAATGAAAATAAGAATAAATCGCCCAGGGGTTATAATCCTTATTGGTTGTATGCGATACTTTTCGTGTTCTTAATTAGTTTTTATTTTCGGAATTCTATGTCTAATCAAAATGAAATTAGCTGGTTGCATTTTGAGCAGGACATGCTGAGCCAGCACGATGTTGAAAAAATTACAGTACTCAATAAAGAAACCGCTGAAATTTATATTAAGCCAGACAGGCTTACCGAAGATAAATACAAAGACATCCCCAAGACAGGACCTCAATATAAAATGGAAATAGGTTCCATAGATAATTTCGAAAGTAAATTGGATAAAGCCCAGGAAGATTTTGCACCCAATGAAAAGGTTGAAGTCAGGTATGAAAACCGTGTTGGCTGGGGTAGCATTCTTTCATGGCTATTTCCTCTTGCCTTAATACTATTTTTTTGGATTTTTATATTCCGCAGAATGGGCGCTGGTGGCATGGGCAAGTCTATGTCTAATTTTGGAAAATCAACGGCTAAACTGTCCGATATGGACACCAGGAGCAAAGTGACTTTTGATGATGTGGCGGGTTTAAAAGAAGCCAAAGTCGAAATAATGGAGATGGCAGATTTTCTTAAAAATCCGGAAGAATTTACAAAGCTTGGCGCTAAAATACCCAAAGGAATCTTGATAGTAGGCCCTCCCGGAACGGGCAAAACCTTGTTGGCGCGGGCAGTCGCAGGCGAAGCCAAAGTCCCTTTTTTCTCCTTGTCCGGTTCAGAATTTGTTGAAATGTTTGTTGGCGTCGGCGCATCAAGGGTAAGGGATCTTTTTAAACAAGCCAAGGCAAAAGCGCCCAGTATTATTTTTATTGATGAAATAGATGCTGTTGGCCGTAGCCGCGACAAAGTGCAAGCCTTCCAGGCTAATGACGAAAGAGAAAGCACGTTAAATCAATTATTGGCAGAGTTGGATGGCTTTGGAGACAATACCGGAGTTATAGTACTTGCTGCCACCAACAGGGCGGAGGTTTTAGACAAGGCGCTTTTAAGAGCAGGTAGATTTGATCGCCATATCTATTTGGAACTGCCAACCAAACAAGAAAGGATAGAAATTTTTAAAGTGCATCTTAAACCTTTAAAATTGGATGAGGATGTGGATATTGAATTGCTGGCTTCTCTGACTCCCGGATTTTCCGGGGCTGATATTGCCAATATCTGTAATGAAGCTGCACTAATTGCCGCGCGCAAGAAAAAAGAACTGGTGGAACAGAGTGATTTTTCGGAAGCCAGGGACCGCGTTGTGGGAGGCCTGGAAAGAAAAAGCAAAATTATTTCGCCCAAAGAAAAAATTATCGTGGCACATCACGAAGCGGGCCATGCCGTTGCAAGTTGGCATTTAGAACATGTTGATTCTTTAGTGAAAGTATCCATCATACCGAGGGGAAAATCGTTGGGTGCTTCGTGGTATCTGCCCGAAGAACGCCAGATTATTACAAAAGCGCAGCTTTTAGACCAGATATGTGCCATGCTTGGGGGCCGAGCAGCAGAAGAAATTATGTTTAACGAGGTGTCTTCCGGAGCATTGGACGACCTGGAAAAAGTAACCAAGCAAGCGTATAGTATGGTAGCCTATCTTGGATTGGACAAAGAAATAGGCCCTATAAGTTTTTATGATTCAACCGGGCAATATGAAAGATTATTTGGCAAACCCTACAGTGAAAATATGGGGAAATTAATTGACAAAAACGTACATGATCTGATAATAACCCAATACGATAGAGCGAAAGATATCTTAACTGAATATAAGGACGAATTAGAAAAACTCGCTAAGCTTCTATTAGAAAAAGAAGTGGCCGATAAACCGGACTTAGAACAAATTTTAGGAAAACGAAAAGCTGAGGAGTTGTTGGAAGCGTCAGAGTAAATTCGTCCGTAAATAACGGGTGAATTATGAGCATTCGTGAAAACGTTATCAACACTAAAACGGAGCGTTTAAATAAAACATGGAATAATGACATTGGCGACGTGAACAGGTAAATCTGCTTATCAAAAAAAGCACGTTTATTTTGATTCAAATCAACAAGTTTCCTGACAACTATCATTATCCGGTTTCTTTTTTTGTAATACATTACTTCCTGAATCTTTTTTTAATTCACAGAGTAAACTCATCCGATTATTAGTGATACCGGGCAAAAGCATATTATTCTTCTTACTTATTTTTTTGATAAAAAATTCAGGGGCACAGGTTACCACTGTACCCGAAAAAAAAATAACTCATTATACACTTTCAGCCCGGCCCACGTTTGGTTTTGTTTTTGCCCATGATGAGCAGGTGAGTAATACGGCGGGAACGTATATTACAGGCGCCGAAATAAAACTGAACAGGATAAGACTTGATGCGAAGGCAAAACGGTATAGTTCCAAATCATTTAATTCCGGGTTTTCACTGGCGTATTTTCAATTCAGCAAACAATTTTTGGGACATGGTATCTTTGGTTTCTATTTTATTGAACCCTATATCGTCAATAATGAAAAGTTTACACTGGCCCCCGTTGCAAAAATAGGGTTGAGTTACAACAGTAATCCTTATCATGAAATATTAAACAATCAAAACTTTTCCTACAGTTCTCACATCAATCCTTATTTGAGCCTGGGCCTTAATGCCACGGTGAAGGTGTCAAAAAAATATAACCTCGATGCCGGAATTAATTTTAATCATATTTCCAACGGTGGCATCAGGCATCCCAATTATGGAATGAATTTTCCTACCGCATCGCTTGGCCTTGAATATGACTTGAACGTTTATAAAACAGAAGAAATACTTCCTCCCCGGGATTTTAAATGGCGGTTTGATGTGGCGCCTTTGGGTTCCTATAAATCAATCGCGCTTGATAAAAAGCATTTTTATTGGGTTTATGGACTATCACTGCAAGCCAATCGGAAAGTAGGATGGAATCATTCTTTTAACCTGGGAGTTGAATGGATAGCAGACCTCGGTAAGAAAAAAGAATTTGAAATAAGTGGGCGGCCTGGTATGGATTATAATCGATTTGGGCTCCTGGCCGGTCATGAATTTCTTTTTAGAAAATTTAATTTCAGTCAGCAAGTGGGTTTGTTTATTTATAATAAGGATCCGAATTCCGGATTAATTTATCATCGCTGGGGATTAAATTATAAAATGAATCCGCACTGGATGATCGGAGGGAATTTGGCAGCACATAGCTTAACTGCAGATTTTGTAGATATCAGGCTGGTGTATTCGATATATAAATAACAGCAACTTATAAAGCGGCTGTGAATGGAAAAGTGCAACCTTGCGAAAGAGAGCCATTGCAGATTTATTATTTGTATAAATAGTTTTTTAAAATACATTTTTAAGCTGTCCGTAAATGAGCAAAACTCCACTGATTACCATTAAAGCGATAACGAATACCCGGAACGTGCTGCTTTTCATTTTGGAAAGGAATTTTTTGCCGATGATGTTGCCCACAGTAGCACCTGCACCCAGCGCGATACCATAAATCCACAACTCATTATGAAGCAATCCAAAAAACGTATAACCCCCAATTTGTGACAGTCCCATCAAAAAAGAATTGGCCGTTTTAGTAGCAATAAGGTCTTCCTTATCCAGACCAAGATTCAGGTAAAAAGGATTGAGAACAGGGCCCAAAGCTCCTATGATAGTTCCGAATACTGAAACAATAAGGCCTAAAGGAATAAAATACCAAAGGCGCATGGTAAATGACTTTTCTTTTTTCCCAAAACGGAATTGCCAAACTGTGCTTATAAGAAACAGTCCTACCAAAATCTGTAGCCATTCTACTTTAAAATTGCTGAAAAGCCAGGAACCAAGCCAGGCGCCTGCAATTGCGGCTGGAGCATAGTACAGGCATACATTCCATTTTATGTGCTTCCAGAAAATGATTAGCCGGGCCGGGCGGCCTAAAAATGTACCTAAATTAAGGACCGGTGCAGTATGAGTAACGCCAAGTATCCAGTTTACAACAGGAATCAATACCAGGGAACCACCCCCTCCGGATATAGTTGACAGCACAAATGCTGCAATACCAAGAACGAATAGCAGGGCAATGATACCCCAATCGGCTTGTTGAAATAAAGCTTGAATAAATTCCATTTTTATCTGTTCGAATGAGCATCATGCCTTAATAACAGCGAGAGGTCTCAATTCAATTTGCACTTCCACAAGATCTTCCTGGTTGGCCATTACCTCTTCAATATCTTTATAAGAAGCCGGCGCTTCATCCAGATCGCGGTGATGCCGGATGCCATGTAATATGCCCTGGTCTGAAAGAAATTTTCTTTGTTCGTCAAGGTCAAGGGTTTTGCGGGCCTGTGTTCTGCTCATCACTCTTCCTGCGCCGTGGGAGCATGATTCAAATGACCGGGCATTTCCTTTACCTGTAACAAGAAAAGAGCGGGTGCCCTGTGATCCGGGGATCATTCCCCATTCGTCTTTTCGCGCACGGGTGGCGCCTTTGCGATGAACAATGACGGATTCTCCAAAGTGTTCTTCCCTGTCGGCGAAGTTGTGCGGTTTATTGATGAAATCAAAGAAGTCAACGTCTGACAGTGTTTCCTTAAATGCGTCTTTTACCCTTTCCATCATTAACTTTCGATTGGCTAATGCAAAGTCAATACAGTAATTCATTTCATTCCAGTAAAGATCAAAATACTCAGAATCTTCGGGTAAAAATGCCAAATCTTCAGGCACACAGCTAAACCACTTTTTATTTCTTTCCTTAGCTAAATCATTATAATGATTGGCAACTGTGAAGCCTACGTTTCTCGAGCCGGAATGGATCATGATCCAGATATATCCATCTGATCCTTTTTGAATTTCAATAAAATGATTTCCTCCACCCAATGTGCCTATCTGGAAAAGAGCGCTCTGATACTCCTGTTGCACGATAGGCAAATCTCCTTTTATCTCAGGCATCCACAATCTGTCCTGCGCTTCCTCGTGATGCCTGAATCCAACCGGAACATTTTTCCGGATGGCGCCCATTATTTCTTTCAGATCATCTGGCCCTATGTCAGCCTGGTTGGTGCGTAGTGAACACATTCCGCATCCGATGTCCACTCCGACAGCGTTTGGGATGATAGCTCCTTTCGTGGCAAGCACCGCACCGATAGGCATTCCATATCCTAAATGAGTGTCCGGCATAATCGCTATGTGTTTGAAAGCGAAAGGAAGGTTGGCGAGATTGCGTGCCTGTTCCAAAGCGCCCTCTTCCATATCCTCTTCTTCCAACCATAGTTTTATGGGTAATTTTTCAGTTGTAATAAGCGCTTTCATATCTAATCAATTTAATTTAATTTGCCGGCGTTTCTTCATCTGCAACAAGGTTTTAAGAATACATATATTACTCTGCGAGACTGGTAATGATTTGTATTTTGCTTTCCATAGTTCTGTGAACGGGACATCTGTCAGCTATTTCAAGCAACCGCTTTTTTTGTTCATCAGAAAGAGAACCTTTCAATGTGATTTCCCTCGTTAGCGTGTCTATTTTTGACGACGGATTCTCACAGTCTTCGCAATCCAGAGCATATTCTTTATGATGGTTAATATGAACCGTAACATTCAAAACCTCCCATTTTTTACGCCGTGCATACATTTGAATCGTCATGGCCGTGCAGGTAGCAAGCGCTGCAGAAAGATATTGGTAAGGTGTAGGACCAAAGTTATTCCCGCCGAAACTTTTTGGCTCATCGGCAATAAAATAGTGGTCGCCTAATTTTAAATAGGTCGTGAATTTGTCTTTACTATCTAAACTGGCGGCGACCTCTTTTTCGGATGATGGTTCTTCTGCCTTTGGAATATCGACATACCTGGAAGCCCATCCGGCAATTACACTTCCTGCGTATTGTGAGTCTTCTTTTTTAGAAAGCAGGTGATCTGCGCCATCAAGAGAAACAAAACTTTTTGGATGACGCGCTGCCATAAATATTTCTTCCGAATTTTTAATAAAAACCGTGGTGTCTTGTGGAGAATGAAGTACAAGTAAGGCCTTTCCAAAACCATTAACCACTTTTGTAATTGGTTTGTTCTCGAGGTCGTCTAAGAATTGCTTTTTGATCGTGAAATCTTTGCCTCCTAAATTCACGATTGCTTTTCCTTTTTCAGCGATCTCCGATACACTGCTCTTTAATAAATGCTTCATGTGAACAGGGTCGGCGGGCGAATTGATGACTGCAACTGCTTTTACAGATTCGATTTTTGCAGCAGCAAAAATGATTGCGGTGCCGCCCAGCGAATGACCAACTAATAAAGTGGGAGCGGAATAATTTTTTTCTAACCAGGCGGCAGCAACAATCAAATCATCTACGTTACCCGAAAAATTAGTGTTTTCAAAATCGCCTTCGCTTTCGCCCAGACCTGTAAAGTCGAAACGCAATACACCAAAACCAGCCTGCATAAGTGACCGGCCAATATTTGTGATTGCATTTATATTTTTTGTACAGGTAAAACAATGAGCTAACAGCGCAAAGTTGTGCGGATGCCGGTTTTTGGGAAGTTCTAAACGTCCTGCAAGAAGCTCTTCATTTTTATTTTTAAAATTTACTTTGAGCATGTTCATATTTTGAAAGAGTTTTAAAACTGATTTAAAAAAATATCCTGTCGGAACATACGATTTCGGAAAGAAGCAATCAAACTCCAGACCAAACTTTTAGAATAATGAAATTCGTAAAATTTGATTATTGCCCGTTTGTTCATTTCGGTACTGCGTAATGGCTTCAGAGGTTGTTTAATTAATTTTTTCAACTTTGTCATCACTGATTTTTAATTCATTTTTTTTTATCCCTGGTTTAGACATTGCCATCTATTTCAAAAATATCCGAAATAAAGTTACCTGCTTTTTATTCCGATTCTGCTTCTCCTCAAAAAATCCCTCTTTAAATCTTTCAAAGGATGGCACCCTTTTAAAACAAATTACAGTAAAAAGAAATTGAGCATACACTTTTAGCAACTAAAAAAAGGGGCTTGGTTTTTGAGGGTACATTTTTTCATTTAACCCCAAACCATGTCATACAAAATCCTCCTTGTTGAGGACAATTTGCTCATATTGGACAACACGACTGAGATCCTCGAACTGTCTGATTACAAAGTATTTACCGCCTGCAACGGGAAAGATGGCCTGGATATGGCGATGAAACAAATTCCCGATTTAATTTTATGTGATATCCAAATGCCGGTAATGAATGGCTACCATTTATTAGAAAATATTCGCAAATCACTATCTCTCGTGCATTCCCGTTTTGTCTTTTTTACTGCATCCAGCGAGAAAAAAGATATTCAAAAAGGGATGCAAATGGGCGCCGATGATTATATTGTAAAACCATTTACCGGGGAAGAATTACTTGATAAATTAAAAAAGCTACTTAGATAGTTATGAAAGATCACACTGAAGCATTGCGGAAATTAAGAATATCCAATCACCAATTAGACCAATTAGAAGAAATGCAGGCTTATCAAAAAGCTATTCTTGACAATGCCGGAGCGATGATAATTGCTACTGATGAAAAGGGTTTGATTACATTTTTCAACCATGAAGCGTCTCTGAATACAGGTTATGATGAAATGGAAGTCATTAATAAAAAGACACCTTTATTATTTCATGATAAAAAAGAGATTGCTAAAATACGGTATGAATTATTAAATGAATTAGAAATACTAATAGAAGATGATTTTGCTGTACTAGTGGAAAAGGCAAGAAGGAGCAAACACGAGGAGGAAGAATTTACCTATATAAGGAAAGATAAAACCTCATTCCCGGTATCCTTAAACATAACTGCTGTAAAAAATAATAGCAGAAAAATTATTGGTTTTATGAGTGTGGCGTTTGATATAACAGAGCGCAGGAAAGCAGAAGATGAACTAAGGAATGTACAACAATTATTTCTCCAGTTGCTGAAAAATTATCCCGATGGTTCTATCAGTATCATAGATAATAAATTGCGTTTTGTTTATACCGGCGGTCAACTTCAAACACGCCTGAATATAGACCAGAAGGAGTTGATCGGTGCTGATATTTATCCCAATATTGAAGAACCATTGCGCAACATTATTATAAAAAAGCTGGGTAACGTATTCCTAACAAGGAATACCATTTCCAATTTTGAGTTGCCTCATCCGGTAGCCGGCGATACTTATATGATGGATGCATTTCCCCTTTTGGAAGAAGATGGCTCTGTAAATAAAATTGGTGTTATTATCAGGAATATTTCCGGCTTAAAGAAAACAGAAGAAGGATTACGCGATGCTTTAGAAAAAGAAAAAGAACTTGGTGAATTAAAGTCGAGATTCGTTTCAATGGCATCACATGAATTTCGCACACCCCTAAGCACGATACTTTCTTCAGCCTACCTGATAGAAAAATACACAACCTCAGAAGACCAACCCAAAAGGGAAAAACATTTGCAACGGATCATTTCATCTGTAAGCATGCTTACGGATATATTAAATGATTTTTTGAGTCTGGGCAAAATTGAAGAAGGTAAGATCGAAGTAAAACTTTCTGAATTTAATGTGAAGGAAATGGTTAGTGATACCATCAAAGAAATGGAGCATAGCTTGAAGAAAGATCAGACAATAAATTATTCCCACGAGGGAAGCCCGGAAGTATTTTTGGACGTGTCTCTATTGAAGTTTATTCTCATGAACCTGGTTTCTAATGCCGTTAAATTTTCTTCAGAAGGGGCGTCCATAAATATAAAAACTATTCACAAAGATCAACATATACTTTTATCCGTAAAAGATCAGGGCATTGGTATTTCCAAACAAGACCAGGCACATTTGATGGAGCGCTTTTTTCGTGGCGCTAATGCAACCAATATACAGGGCACCGGGCTGGGGTTGCACATTGTAGATAAGTATGCCGAATTGATGAATGGGAGCGTAGAGTGTAAAAGTGAACTGGAAGAAGGAACAGAGTTTATTATAACCTTTGATAGTAAAGATAGCTGATATGAAAAAAATACTGCTGATAGAAGACAATGAAGACATACGCAACAACACTGCAGAAATACTGGAACTGTCCAACTATGAAGTCGTTGTAGCTGACAATGGTAAAACGGGCGTTGAAAAAGCCCTTGAACATTTGCCCGATCTGATTATTTGTGACATAATGATGCCGGTGCTGGATGGCTATGGGGTGTTTCATGCGGTTCATAAAAACAGATCTTTAATAAATACACCATTTATTTTCCTTACTGCCAAAACCGAACGTGGCGATTTTAGAAAAGGTATGGAACTGGGCGCTGATGATTATATAACCAAACCTTTTACAGGTGCTGAGTTATTAAATGCTGTGGACAGCCGGTTGAAAAAAATTGATCTTTTAAAACAGGAATTATCGCCTGGTATAAAGGGATTGCAATACTTAATGCAAACTTCCAGTGGAAAAAACAAATTGAACCTGCTTGCTGAAGGCCAGGATACAAATAAGTATAAG